>NZ_LUFH02000034.1 GCF_001586785.1 Sphaerospermopsis aphanizomenoides BCCUSP55 | reverse complement strand
GTATTTTAATTGAATATCAAAAGAGGTCTTATAGTTTAAAAATAAATGCCCTTTCAGAAAGCAAAGATAATTTAAACAATGAATGTAAAAATTTAAGTCAAAAACTAACTAATATTGAACAAGATATTGAAAAATTCTGTAAAGAGAAAGAGAAAATACTGAAGCTTATCAACAATATTAATTAAAAGAGCCTTAATAATCAAAGAAAATTAAAAAAATTGTATAAACATAATTAATATTTAATCATGTTCCCCCTCATATTCCAAATACCCCAACTCCCCGATTTAAAATCCCAAAAATACATCTCCCAATACGGCCAAGGAGTACGTCAAAAAGTCCTCAGCAGTCAAAAAGACTTCTTACTTCTCCTCAGCGATATTGGTAAAGTGTATAACCTCACCTTTTCCATTCGCTATCGCTACACACCTGGTTTACCCTTCGATAAACGACTTGGTATTTACTTGGTCGTCAGTCAATCAGAACCTATTTCACCAGATACCGAAACTCAAATTGCTGAAGATATTAAAAAAATTATCACCGATGGATTTCTCAACCAATTTTATAAAATCGAATTACAATCACAAGTTCCCCAACTGCAAAATCTCAATTGGGTAGACTGTATTGGTGAAGCAATAAAACACGAAGAAATTATCAGCACCCGTCCCAAAGATTCCTTAGCATCACTCAATACAAAAGGACTACCAAATTATTATGTACCACTGCAATTAGAAGCAGATGAAGCTAACGATATGTTAGTAGTTTGTCAAGTAATTTCTCGCTTCAATAGTCCCCTCATGCTAGAGATTACTTTTCAACCAGATACTACTACCTTACAAGAAAAATCGAGTTGGATTAACGCCCTAGATCAAATGTTATCCCAACTGCGACAAGCTAGTAGTGGTTCTAGTTTGAGTTCTGCTAGGGAAGGAGACAGAAACGCACAATTAGTTTCTCGTATTTATGAGAAATATCAATCTTCCTACCTGACAGAAAGTTTATTTCGTTATAGTTTCAAAGTTTTGGGTAAAAATGAGTTAGCAGTTCGCAGCGTTTTAGGAACATTATTATTAAGTGGAACGAAAAAAAGCCGCTACCGCACAGTAATTCTCACTCCTAATCATCCCACATTTGCAGCCAGTCTTGCAGCTACCCAATCAGGAAAACTTTCCACCGCTACCCACTGGGAAGAATGGGATAGAGGACTGGGAGAAGCAGAATTTGGTGGTGACTCTATCACAGGTAAAGGTAGTGTGCGCGTTTTAGATTTAAAACCTTTACACCGTTATGCGACATTAAATGAAATTAGCGGTTTATTTCGGATAGTCGTTCCCAGTGATGCACCTGTAGCGGGAATTAGTCAAGAAAATGATATTACCAGTTTAGAACAAGATAAACAATGGATTGATTTTGGTGGTTATGAAACCAGTCGAGGTGAAGAAAATAAAATCCAAATAGAATTAAAACAACTGAATAAACACGCTTTTATTTGTGGTGTTCCTGGAAGTGGAAAAACCACCACAGCTTTTAATTTACTCACTCAGTTATGGAGTCATAAAATTCCGTTTTTAGTCTTTGAACCTGCAAAAACTGAATATCGTTCACTGTTAGCTATCAATCCTAATCTGAGTAAATTTACTCGTGCTGATATAGAATTTCTCAAATCTCTAAAAATTCTCACCCAAGAATTACGAGTTTACACTTTAGGAAATGATTTAATTTCCCCTTTCCGTTTTAATCCCTTTGAAGTCTCCGCAGGTGTACCTTTTTATGAACACATTTCTAATTTAGAAGCATCTTTTCGTGGTGCTTTACCCCTTTCTGGTCCCTTACCTGCTTTACTTTCCGAAGCATTGGAAGAAATATATTATGACCGGGAATGGACGGGAAGCGAAGAAGGAACACCAGAAAATTTACCAATTCCTACCATGCGGGATTTATATGAAAAAATCACCGCTTTATTTGAAACTAAAGATTACGCAGGTGAGGTAAAATCTAACCTGAAAACTGCTTTAGAAGTGAGAATTGGTAGTTTATTAAAACGTGGTGTAGGTGCAATGTTAAATACTCAACGCAGTAGTCCCACAATTGCTGATTTATTGAAATATCCCACAATTTTAGAGTTAGATTATTTGAACCAAGACCAAGCGAATTTAATGACTTTCTTTTTACTAACGAAAATTCGGGAATATATCAAACGTCAACGTACAGAAAAAGATGGAAATCCTGAACATATTCTCTTATTAGAAGAAGCACATAATTTAGTCGGGAGAAATTTAGGTACTTCTTCCGCTGAAGATGCAAATACAAAACAAGAAGCCGCAAATTATGTTACAAGAATGTTAGCAGAAATGCGGGCATTAAGAGAATCTATTATTATTGCTGACCAATTACCCACAGGAGTAGCAGCAGAGGTTGTCAAAAATACAAATGTGAAAATTGCCCATCGTTTGGTGTCAGCAGATGATAGAAAAGATATTGGTCAAGCAATGCTTTTAGACCAATCACAAATGGAAGAAATTGCGCGTTTGCAACCCGGTGAATCTTTCTTATATATGGAAGGTTGGTATCGTCCCCACCCGGTAAAAATTCCTTATGAAAATAGTGCTAAAGAGAAGTTAGGGGTAGAAAGTTCGATTACTAATGATAAAATTAAAGATGTGATTAAATCCCGTTCTTGGTATATTAAAGGTCAGGAAACTTTACTAAGCACTGCTTTACAAGAATATCAACGTTTATATAAAGAACATAATCAAAGTTTAACTGATATTCGGGAGGAATTACAGGAAGTTTCCCAAGGTTGTACAGAATTACAACTGTTATTATCAAATTTAAAACAGGAAATTTTTTATCGGTTAGCTGGAGAGTTACGTTTTGATTTAAACCCCGTTCCTGATGAATTATCACTGCAAATAGATAGACGAATTGATGCGAATAATATTCGCAGTTTGAAATATTTGCAACTTGCTGCTAATTTAACTTTAACTGATTTGGTAGAATTACAATCTTTGGTAAATCTGAAATTAGGAATATTTGACGAATATTATCAAAAGGTATTGGATACAAATAACCGTATTCGTCGTAGTCATTATCAACAACTTTGGCAAAAATTATCTCGTCAGATGCAAACTATTCAACAACAGATTCTCAATTTAGCACAGGTTTTAGATAGAGAATCACAAGTTACGGATATTCAAAAATTAAAAGAAAATCTTGATTATGAACAAAGACGTATTACTGATATTGAGGAATCAGGTTTAAAAGATAATTTGAAGCGTCTGCAAAATGAAAAACAAGAATTACAGGAGAAGTTAACGGGAGTTTTGAGTTTAGCTATTCAACAAGCGAAAATCAATAAGGTTAAACATGATTTACAAATAGGAGTAAAATAACTAGGAATAAATTTTATTATCCTAACCATTCTTCTCTAGAAACACCCGCTTGTCGTAACAACCTTGATAACAAACCCACACTAATATCACCCTCATGAGGATTAGGAATAATTACAGTTACATCACTGCGTCGCATTTGTGGATGTCTCCCTCCAGCATAAGGTCCTTCAAACCCCAATTCACGCAAACGTTTTACCAAATTATTCCAAGAAACAGGTGTTAATCTAGGCATTTTATTTTATACTAAATTTTATACTAGCTGTGTAATTTGATTTAAATTAATATCCTCAATCACGGGAATATCTAACCCTAAACGCAAACGCAAAGCTAACCAATCACTTAAAGCTTCTCTTAGTTCACGCTGACAACCTGACAATGTTTTATAATTTGCCCATACTCCCTGTAAACCGGGAATTTCACCCCAATAAGTACCATCATCTTCAATAATTTCATAAACCGCTAATTCCATTGCTTTATCAATATAAGTTGCCAGCATTTTTACTATTTCCTTGTTGTTTTATTTGAGTAAAATTATTATTTTTGTAACTTTGACAATCGTATTATAACATAATATATAATCAGAAGAATGTAATCGGGAGAAAATTATTTTGGATATAGCAGTTAAAAATCTGGTTTTATCTTACGAGACTTTAGCAAATCAGGCTATAAAGTTCAATCATGCTTATTTACAACTATTAAAAATATATGAAGAACTAATTTTAGCACCAGACTGGTTTTCTGAATTAGAAAAGTCTGGAAGTTCAACATTAAAAACTGTTACTTCCATGCAAGAAGAACAAGAAATAATTGTATCAAAATTTCAGGAATTATCACAATTAATTGCTAAAGCACAATTACATTTTACTGTTAATGCTGAAGCGGAAACATTGAAAAATATTGCCCATGATTGCCAAATAATGATAGATTTTGTAAATAGCATAGATTTGGCAGATTTACAAGATATGATTATTAAAATCAATAAATAATTGAGGTTAAGAATTATGTCACAAGAATATAGCGATCGCCAGGATTTAGAAAGAGAAGTTAAAGACTATGGTAAACAAATTGAAACTCTCGGAGAATCGCAAAAAGAGTATCAGGAAGACATAGAAAGTTTACAAGAAAAATTGAAGATGCTCAAAAGTCATAAAGGAGTTTATGCAAATTCAGATAACAAAATTATTGCTACTGTAGAAGCGGCAATTCAAACTCGTGAAACTAATGTTGAGGAGTGTAAAGAAAAAATTGGTGAAGTTAAAACACAAATGGATGGTAAGTTAGAGAATCTGAAAAAACGCATCAAATCACAAGAACAGCGTATTGAAAAAATGGAAAATTTGCTTGATTCTCTTAACCATAAAAATGATCATATAGTTAATAATATTAAAATTGAAATCCAAAATGGTCAAGATGATTTAGATGACGCACAAGATAAGTCTGGTGATTTTCTAAAGATTATTCAAATTGCTGGTGGTTTAGCTACTAGTGTTGGACTAGCTGCACAAGGTATTGCTCAATTACTAAGCAGTTTACAATCAATAGGATTATTTAAGTAAGTAAAAAGTTGATACTGAAAAACAAGATACCTAAATTCTCTAAGAATTAGCATGAAAATATAAATTGATTTGCAAATCCCAGCATATCACCAGCCGATAGTTACCTCCTAAAACACATTACCATACACTACAATTCACCGTGAATAAAGTGCAATAAAAAATCCAGCAGCTAAGATATACTATTTTATCAAGTAAAGATTTTTTAAAGGTGCAAATAATTATGTCCAAACTTTTTGCTGTTGTTGTGGCCACTGTTCCAAACTACTACGAATACAAAAAAGAACATCCAGAACATGATCAAGACCAACTGGCATGGTTTCAGGAACAATATGCCAAGGGAATTCTGCTTTGTTGTGGGCCATTTGTACCTCATGATGGCACAGGATTATGGGTAATCAAAGCAGAAAATGTTGAAGAAGCCCACAAAATAGTTAATACTAGTCCTCGTGTGCGAGATGGAATGTTAGCCGACTCAGCGAGAGTAGTAGAGTGGAATGTACATATAGGGAGCGATCGCTTGACCCAGGAATAATTAATTTTGTTTCTTGTGCAAATTACAGACAATAATTTTTTTGCATCAATTGTTCTACTAGGGTGATAACAGCTTCAGCCACAGATTCCGTCTGTGTAGGGTTTACATTCACCATAGGAGGACGATTTTTTTCATCTATATATCCCAGAGCAAAGAAAACATCTTCGTCATTCCAAGCGCCAGGACAGTCAGTGTGGGTTAGACCAATAATCATTGGAATTTGCATTCGCTGATTCATAAAATGAATAATTTTACGTGCTTGCCGGAATTCACCAGGACGGTGGGCTGCTATCAGTAAAATATAAGCATGAGCTTTGCGAATTAAAATATCCCACATAAAATCAAAGCGAGATTGACCTGGTGTTCCATAAAGGTGTAAAGCCATCTCTGGACCAAATTGCAACCGACCAAAATCAAATGCAACAGTAGTTTTTTGTTTCAATAATGCTGTTTCATCAGTTGCACGGGTATCTGTATCTACAACTTCAATTTCACTGACAGAACGGATGAAAGTAGATTTACCTGCTCCTACTGTTCCCGTCACAACCAAGCGCATAATTTCCATATATTTTTCTCAAACAATCTCTTAGATATTAAGTTCAATTCATATCAAGTCCGGCTTATCACTGAGGATATAAATTATGGGTTAGTAATTGTTATTTACCAATTACCAGCACTCACAGGTATGATCATTGGTGTCTGTGACGAACAACAAAGCTGACAACCGAACATGATATAAGTTATCAATCAAAACAAAACTGATTTGATTTCAGCGATTACACGCTTAATTTCTAACATCAAAATTCCTTGTTTAGCGGTTTCATTAGCTAAAACTAGTAACACAGCATCTTCACCACAACCAGTCAGAATCCCAAAGCCTTTATTGCCTTCTACAAAGATACGCTCAACTGTGCCTCTAGCTAATTCCATACCTATGCGTTCGCCTAAAGATAGCATGGATGCTGACATTGCTGATACTCTTTCTTCATCCATCGAACCTGGTAAGCTTGTAGCTAAAGGTAAACCATCAGGTGTCACAAGGGCTGCTCCTTGAACATCAGTAGTTGCAGTTACAAAGTTCTGCAAAATCAGTCCCAGTTTTTCCGTGTTAATTGCCATTTGAGAATTCTCTATTAATATTAGCGTGTGTGGAAGATTGGCAGAGAATCAGGAATTCTCAACCTAGATGTAAGCAACATCTATTTGTTACTCAAAAGAAGTGAATTCAAACACATCATAAGTACCACCTCTGAGTACAGATTCAGTTTGTACTCCCCTTAATCGTTTACCAATTAGTTGCTCAATAGCACCCCAAACTGCACCCATCGTAAAAGTACACTTGCGGGGTGAATTTAGTGGTTCACCAGCAGAACAAAAGGTTTCAGAAGTATAGACTTTGATGATGTCACCTTCAGCGACAATTTTTTCTATTATGCATAAACGAGTACCTTCTTTACCTAAAGCCACTCTTAATTTATTTGCGGCTTCATCTAATGACATTGAACTTCCGGCTAAACCTAATTCCTCAGCTAACTTTTTCCCCCTACTACGACCGGCTGTAGTGAGAGCAATGGCTGTGGCTTTTTCTCCTAAAGCTTCTTCCATGCCTGTAATAGCGGACTTAAAGCAGACAATACTATTAAAATCACCTAATTCTTTGCGGAAAACTGACATAATTTAAATCTCCAGGTATATGCACTAAATTTTGGATATTGTGAACAAGTATTTTGTGAAATTGAACTTAGTTTTAAAGATAAATAATGATTGTGCAGAAGTTGTGGACATTTATCTTTTTTAAGCTCTGATTCATACCAATGTAGATGTGGTATTTATACAGGCACACTATTTGATGAGTGATACCTTATGTTGTCCTCTTGTAAAAACAGGTAAGAGTTAAACCAGTGTGATGTTAAGAGATGAGAAACATCAGAGAAAAGCAGATATATAATTTTGCCAAAATCAAATCGGATGTTGATGCTGAAAAATTAGCGGTAGAGTCCTGGTATGTTGGATTTAAAGCTAAATTAAATTCTGTTTTTGAGAAATCCAACCAGGCTCTTGAGAAAAGATTGACTGACTGTACCTCTTTCTTGTTTGTTCGACTCAAATTGTATGTCAAGCATGGTTGATTCTAACTCACATAGCTGATCTGCTGCTTCTAAAATAATGGGAACTTCTTCTACTAGACCAACAACTATAAGTCGAAATGCGGCTTGTTGGATCTTTTCTACAGGTACATCCAACTGTTGAGCGATCGCTGTAATTGAAACTGTGCCTTTAGTGAATTCCCAGATTTGCCATTCTAGTGGATTTAAGGGTAGTTGAGGCTTGTCATCAATTTTGCTGACTAAAGCACAAGTTGGATCTGGTAATTTCTCTTCCAGCATTTTCCAATTACGTAATACCCTTAAACCTTTGAGTATGACTTCTTTGGGTTTAGCAGTCAGACCTGTCATTTCTGAAGTAGGTATAGGCGTTTTATGGTCAAACTGAAACACTCCATCTTGCAATTCAAATAGGTTACAAACTTGATTAAGCACTTGATAACTAAATAACATTTTTAATTGTTGTACTTCCAATACTCCTTGTAATTTGAGACATAAACCTGTGGGTTGATTAGTTGCACAGACATCTGTAATTCGAGCCGCAGCACGCGCACTGAGCCAACCTTGCTGTTGGATGATGGATAATAAACCCTGTCCATCCAATCTATTAGCAGCAGCAACAATCAGTCCTTGTTTAAACCAAATGTGAAAAATTGGGTCTTGCAGAGATGAGTTAGGTAAGTGTGATTTAATGGTTAGTCTTCCTGTTTTATTTCCTTGCTCTAGTAGCTGAAAGATTTCTGGTAGAGAAAGTTCAGAGAGGAATCCTGAAATCGCCATAGTTTACCCTTTGTGAAGTCGCATATTCAATAATATAGAAATATAGAAATAAAGTGTGTAAAACTTGTGTAAAATATATACTTAAGTGCAGTAAAAAACAGGTGTTATAGATTATAAGTATACTTACTGGAAGTACCGTCAGCATGGGTTGGAAATTTTGAGATGGCGTGTTAGTCTACTGGAAGCCATAATTCCTAGATGTTACAAGCCACAGGATTGCTCCCTGGTGTCAATGGAAAATAGTGCAACTGCGGTACGCAAATGTCCAAACTCCAAAATCGGATGACTTTCCCGAATTCTCTAAAAATTAGCCGATCTCAGACTTGTGATTTACAGCATTAAGGGAGTTATAAGATAGAAGAAGTACTATCGCCCTCACCAGCAGCAAATGACATCAACTTTGTTGAAATTACCGCGCCTCAATGCCCCCACAGTGAGTACTCTACCCAACGGTTTAACTGTCATCGCCGAGCAAATGCCAGTAGAAGCAGTTAACCTGAATGTATGGGTAAAAATTGGTTCTGCTGTGGAGTCAGATGCTATTAATGGCATGGCTCACTTTTTAGAACATATTGTTTTTAAAGGAACAGAAAGACTAAGCAGTGGGGAGTTTGAACGTCGGATTGAAGAGCGTGGTGCTGTGACTAATGCGGCAACTAGTCAAGACTATACACATTATTATATTACAACCGCACCTAAAGACTTTGCAGAATTAGCACCACTGCAAATAGATGTTGTTTGTAATCCCAGTATTCCTAATGATGCTTTTGAGAGAGAAAGGTTAGTAGTTTTAGAAGAAATCAGACGTTCAGAAGATAATCCCCGCCGACGTATTTATCGGCGCACAATGGAAACTGCTTTTGATGTTTTACCGTATCGTCGTCCGGTACTCGGTCCTGAAACAGTAATTTCCCAGGTTACACCCCAGCAAATGCGAGATTTTCATCACACCTGGTATCAACCATCTTCCATAACTGCGGTTGCAGTAGGTAATTTACCAGTTGAAGAATTAATAGAAATTGTAGCTGAGGGATTTAATCAACACAGTCATCAATCAACATTTAATCATCCCCAATTAACAGTTAGCTCCGAACCGGCATTTACAGAAATTGTCCGTCGGGAATTTATTGACGAAAGTCTACAACAAGCCCGGATCATCATGCTGTGGCGAGTACCTGGACTGATGGAATTACATGAAACATACTCTTTAGATGTGTTAGCAGGTGTTCTGGGACATGGACGCACATCCAGATTAGTCAATGATTTACGAGAAGAAAGAGGACTTGTGTCTTCAATTTCTGTCAGTAACATGAACCATCTGTTGCAAGGAGTATTTTCTATTTCCGCTAAATGTGAAGTGGAAGATTTAGCAGCAGTAGAAACAGCAATAATTGAACATTTGCAAATACTACAAACAGAATTAGTCAAAGAATCAGAAATTACCCGTGTACAAAGACGAGTCGCAAATCGGTTTATATTTGGCAACGAGACACCAAGCGATCGCTCTGGATTGTATGGTTATTATCAATCTTTAATAGGTGACTTAGAACCAGCTTTTAATTATCCCCAATATATCCAAGCACAAGATGCAAATGATTTAATCCAAGCTGCACAAAAATATCTTTCTCCCAATGCTTATGGTGTAGTGGTGATCAAACCAGCTTAGTCATGAGTCATTAGTCTTTGGTAATCTATTCTTGTAAGATTTTTGTACATTATTCAGGTATTATCGAGATTCCCCCATTCGGCTTATCTGTTGGTTTACACACACACCTACCCGTAACTTAAATTCTGGTCTAATAGCCAAAGTAAACTAAAGTTGACTAAAAAATTTTCAGGTTATTTAGTCATCTTTAGAGGATGTTTGAAAAATCTCTGATGGTGTATCAAAGATTTTCAGATCCCCCTAAATCTCCCTTAAAAAGGGGGACTTTGAATCTAGTTTCCCCCTTAATAAGGGGGGTTAGGGGGGATCTAGAAGTGTTGAAAATAACCTCTCAAACTTTTAAAACAACCTCTTAGATGACTTTAGCTATTAGCAAGGAAATATATTTACTTGCGGGCTATCGGTTTTACGTTAAATTGACACTGGTGAGAATTGCGCTTTAGCCCTACAACAGACAACTGACAAATAAAAAAACTATGATTTGGCAAGAAATTGATAACCATATTAGCCAAGTAACTAACCAGAAATTTAAAACTTCCCAATATTCCTCTGTCAGTGGTGGATGTATTAACCAAGGTTATGCAATTAGTAATGGTAAATCAACCTATTTTGTCAAACTTAACCAAGCGTCTCAAGGAGAGATGTTTGCAGCAGAAATGCTTGGGTTACAACAGATGTATAACACCAAAACTATCCGCGTTCCTCAACCTTTATGTTGGGGAACTACTGGCAATTCTAGTTATATAGTTTTGGAATGGCTAGAAATGACCGATGGTAATAGCAACTCTTGGCAAAAAATGGGGCGTAACTTAGCAGCAATGCACAAAACCATTAGTAACCAAGGGTTTGGCTGGAACATGAATAATACTATCGGTTCAATACCCCAAATTAATACTTGGAAATCTGATTGGATAGAATTCTATACTCAACACCGTTTAGGTTATCAATTTCAATTAGCAAAGCGACGGGGAGGAAGTTTTCCTCTCGAAAATAAATTATTAACAGCTATTCCAGAATTATTAGCAGATCATCAAGTTCAACCTTCCTTAGTACATGGTGATTTATGGGGAGGAAATGCAGGATTTACTATTGATGGTGAACCAGTGATTTTTGATCCAGCTACTTATTTTGGTGATAGAGAAGTTGATATTGCTATGACAGAATTATTTGGTGGTTTTCCGGTAGCTTTTTATCAAGGCTATGAAGAGGAATTTCCATTAGAACATGGTTATGAACAACGCAAAACTCTTTATAATCTCTATCATATTTTAAATCATTTTAATTTGTTTGGTGGTAGTTATGCTTCCCAAGCAAATGGAATGATTGAGAGAATTTTGAAAAATGTCTGAAATGTCAGGTTTCAGCGGTAACAATAGTTTAATCTTTAACTACACCCCAATCCTATAATCTTTTTATTTACTGAATGTGAAATACTATCAATTACAAACCAACGTTTTACCTAATAACTACTTGCATGATTTGTGGGGAGAAATCCAAGCTAGTCCTTACTTTGCTGTCAACAATCTCAACCGCGACTTTATCAACACTAAAGGATTTTCTGTAGTTTTTCAACGTCAAGGATTAACAACAGTTGCACAAAAGTTTCCCTTTTTTAAACCTTATTTAGATTTAGCACTCCAGCCAAACTGTAATGCTTTTTATCTCAATCCCTTACTTTTAAAAGAAGGTTCTCGTGTTGATCCACACATAGATCGCTCTCTGCGTTCTTACTGCAAAACCATTGAACCTCCTCTTCTTGTTAGTGTTCTCTATGTGCGAGTACCAGAAAACATGGAGGGGGGAGAATTAGTGCTAAAATCGCCTAAACGCCAAGTTGGACAAGTTAAACCTCAAAGCAATACTCTGGTTTACTTTCAAGGTGATTTAACCCATTCTGTGAATGCAGTCAAAACTCCCGGAAATCGCTTAAGTTTAGTTTGTGAGCAGTATAATTTAACTGAGGATGAACTTGAAGAAATTCCAGTATTTACCTTAGAATCAAGAGCTAGTCAATCTGCTAATAAAAAACGAAAGTATGGGTACTAAGTATATTGCATCTTACCAGTCATAAAAACAATGCTGTTAAACAACCGTTATCAAGTCATCCGCACCCTGGGATCTGGTGGGTTTGGTGAAACATTTCTCGCTCAAGATACCAATATGCCATCACAGCGCCTCTGTGTGGTCAAACAGTTAAAACCTATTCAAAATAATCCTCAGATTTATCAATTAGTAAAAGAAAGATTCCAAAGAGAAGCAGCTATTTTAGAAACACTTGGTAGTGCATCGGATCAAATTCCCGCTTTATATGCTTATTTCTCTACTGGGGGAGAGTTTTACTTAGTGCAGGAGTGGATAGAAGGAGATACTTTAACAGCGAAAATGCAAAAACAGGGATTATTTACTGCCAGTGCAATTGAAGAATTACTAGTGAATATATTACCTGTTTTAGAGTATGTTCATGGTCAACATATAGTACATCGTGACATTAAACCAGATAACATAATTTTGCGCCATAGTAATGGTAAACCAGTCTTAATTGATTTTGGTGCAGTCCGAGAATCTATGGGAACGGCGTTAAATTCTCAAGGAAATCCTACGAGTTCAATTGTGATTGGTACACCGGGATTTATGCCCAGTGAACAAGCAGCAGGAAGACCTGTTTATGCCAGTGATTTATATAGTTTAGGTTTAACGGCAATTTATCTATTAACTGGTAAACAACCACAACAATTAGAAACAGATCCGCACACAGCGGAAATAGTTTGGCGACATTTTGCCAGTCATATTCATCCTCATTTAGCAGGAGTAATTGATAAAGCTATAGCTTATCATCCACGGGAACGTTTTGCATCTGCTAGAGAAATGTTGAATGCGTTGCAAATAAAGTCAGTTAGTAATAGTCAATCACCAGTTACTCAAACAATAATTGCTCCTCCACTGCAAAATACAGTTACAGTTAATCCAGGTAATACCATTCCTCCAGAAAATCAGAATAATAAAAAAGCAGGAATGATTCTACCTAGTCTTATCGCTAGTAGTTTGATTGGTGGTTCTATTATTATTGGGTTTGCTATTAATAAACCATCTCCATCTGTTAAATCTGAAAATAACACAAACACAACTGTATCTTCCACTAAAGATTCAGTAGAATCTTCATCACCAAATCAGGAAGATAAAAACACAGAATCATCTAAAAATACTTCATCTCAATTTACTGACACAACACAGACTCAAATTAATCGCAAATTACCAGATAAATCTGTAGTCAATAATTCATATTTTGTAGCTGATTCTGCCTTTAAAGATTTACCAACTGCTACTCAACAAGTTAGAACTTTACAAGTTAGAGGTTATTCTCAAGCTGGGATATTTTGGATACCAGATTATCCAAATCTATCAGGAAAGCTTTTATATGAAGTATATGCTAGTCGGTTTAGCGATCGCACTAATTGTATAAACTTCCTAAAAACCTATGGACAAGTTAATTCAGATGCTTATTGTGCGCTTGCTAGTAAAGACGCTAATACATCACCTGATCGGGTATATTTCAAGGAAATTTTTAAGATTTCCATATCTGAAGCATCACCAGTAAATACTAAAAATAGTAATACTAATAATTATTTCTGGCTTTCTCAAAGACCAGTTACAGAACCAGATTTAGTAGGTAAAAGTGGTTATGAATTGGATATTATGAGAAATACAATTTTTGCAGTTCATGGACGCAGGTTTGATACTCCTGGTTTGCAAGATTACTTTAATCAAAAATCTTGGTATAATCCCCAATATTCACCAAAGCAATTTCCTGTTAGGTTGCTGTCAAAATTAGAAATTGAAAATGCAGAATTTATTAATCAATATCAAGAAAGATATAATTTGAGGCATTTCTAAAAATAATTATTTTTCCAATTTACTGTAGGGGTTTAGCACTGCTATATATTTTATTCTACTTAAAAAATATCTTTTCGCTTTTGCAAACCCAAAGTTATCAACAAATAAACCATCGCGTGTAATAATAGAATTCCCCAATTTACACTTAAATTTCCCCAGGTTGTATCATAGACAGATGTGGGTTCAAAAGGTTGAGGAACTATGCTACCATCTGGTAATTTAACTGCTTCTGGAACTAAAGCATTAACATTTAATATTGTCCCATAAGCACCAACAGACCAGCGACTAATTGTTAACCATGATATAAGTTTACTGACAATACCTTCAGTTTTAAACAACACTCCTGAAAAAATGATTTGCGGTAAAATCAACAGCGGTAAAGCACTATTAGCTTGACTGCTATTTTTGACAATTGCCGAAACTAATAAACCTAAACTAAAACTAGCAAATAAAGTCAAAAAGCTAGTGATTAATAATCCCATATTCCAGGATATCAATTCAGGATTAGGAGATTTAAAACCAATCAGAATCACAATTAAAATTAGTATAGTTTGTAATAATGCTAAACCTGATAAAATTGCAATTTTAGAACCCAGATAAGCAAATAAACCTAAATTCACTAATCTTTCTCGTAAATAAATAGCAGATTCTTTGACTATTTCTTGCAAAGAACTAGAAAAGCCTACCCATAAACCAGCACAGGTAAATACAAACAAAACACGCAAAGCTAAAGATGCTAAAGCGGGATCTGATTCATCCCCTACTACAAAAGGTGTTTTATCTTTCATCGCTAAAGTGATGAGAATAATACCAATAGGAGCAGTTAAAAGAGCTAAAGCAAGATTGATTTTATCTCGTAAAATTAATTGACCAGAACGTTGAGTTAATAACAGCCATTGTTGCCAAAATGAAATTCCTTTCTGTTTTGGTGGTATTGCTATTGATGGTGGTTGTATTCCTGAATTTAATTGATTAGCGATATATTTTTGATAATAACTAGATTGACGAAATCTATGCACACATTTTATTGCCTCTTGTTCATCTTCTAACTTAATATAAATATCCGCAAAATCTTTAACTTGGAAAAATTGCAAAGCGTCTTGAGGAGTACCAAAATAACAAAGTTTTCCACCTATGCCTAAAAATACAATTCTATCGCACGCTGTAATATTTGCCGTTGCATGAGTCACTAAAATAACTGTTCTTCCACCCTGATGCGCTAACTCTTTTAATAACTGCATCATCTGTTTATCCAAACCTGGATCAAGTCCTGAAGTTGGTTCATCTAAAAAGAATAATTTGGGATCTGCTAATAATTCTACCCCGATACTTACTCTTTTTCTTTGTCCACCACTAAGATCACTAATTAAAGCGTGACGACGATGACTCATTTTAATTGCTGCTAATGCTTGTTCTACAACTTGCTGTAAATTAATATCAGGAGGTAAACGCAACTTTGCAGCATAAGTCAGAACTTCAGCAACTGTTAATTCTCGATGAATAATATCATCTTGGGGAACATAACCAATTTGAGTCCGGTACAAATTAAAGTTTTTTTGTAAATCTTCACCATTCAAATAAACTATTCCTTGAGTAGTTTTTTCAATTCCTAACAGCGTCCGCATTAAAGTAGATTTACCAGCACCACTTCCTCCCACCAAAGCTACAAATTGTCCTGGTTCAATAGCAAAAGATAAATCATCTATTCTGCGTTTACCATTTGTTTCCAAAATCAAATTATGTGCTTCTAACCGGATGTGAGTACCTTGGTCTAATATTTCTAAATTATCATCACGTAAAACTAAAGTATAAGGTCCAATGCGAATTTGTGAACCATTAGTTAAAGTGGCTTTTCCAATCACTTGTTGACCATTAACAAAAACCCCGTTAGTGCTGTAATCCTGTAAAATATAACGTCCTTGATGATCACTATCAATAATGGCATGACGACGGGAAATTGTGGGCGCATCTAAATATAAATTTGCTGTTGGATCACGTCCGATTAAAACAGACTTTTGGTTTAAATAAATACTCTGTTTATTGGGTGTAGTAATACCCTGAGATGTTGCAGGATTAAAATATCTAATTTGAATCAGTTGCTGGGGATTTTGGGAAATATGAATCTCTGCACCATTTGTTAACAAATAACCTTGAGTAGCAGTAATCAAGGAATGATTAATATAAAGTTTATTACTACTAGGTTTTTGACCATCACCATCATAAATTCGATATTCTGTACCTTCCTTGCGTAACACAGCTTGCACACGAGAAACCAGTTCCCAGTCTTGAGGAACAACCAAGTCTGCGAGATTGGGTTCACGTCCCAAAATGTGCTGTGGTTTCCGTAAGTTTAAGTGTAAAATTTTGCCTTGATTGTTTAATTCTAGGTAAGGATCTATACCTAAAACCGTGGGATGCTGTCCTGGTTGGTATGACATAGACATTTTGTAATAAAAAGTAATTTAAATTACGGTGTCCTGAGAGAAGATTGAGAATATTTTACGTATAAAATGTTGATAACATCTAGAAATAAATGAAAATTTTACCTAAATTAGCGAAAAGTCAACAAAAGTGAACTGTTATGACTCAGACACTAGTAAATAATCGTTATCAGGTGTTGCGGATACTGGGTAGTGGGGGATTTGGGAAAACATTTTTAGCAGAAGATACCCAAATGCCTTCTAATAAAAGGTGTGTGATTAAACAACTCATCCCAGTGGTGAACAATCCCCAGGTATACCAACTGGTGCAAGAACGGTTTCAGCAAGAAGCGGCCATTTTAGAAGAATTAGGCGATCGCAATAGTCAAATACCCCGGTTATATGCTTATTTTTGTGAAGGTGGAGAATTTTATTTAGTTCAAGAATATATTGAAGGGCAAACTTTAAGCGAGAAATTAAAACAGCAAGGGGTTTTTCATGAAATTACAGTTAAGGAAATATTAATCAACATCCTGCAAATTCTCGAATATGTTCACAGTAAAGGCATAGTTCATCGAGACATTAAACCAGATAATATCATTTTGCGTTTTTCTGACGGCAAACCAGTATTAATAGATTTTGGTGCTGTCAAAGTCACCATGAATACAGAAATGAGTCCTTCTGGAAATTCTACTCAGTCTATTGTGATTGGTACACCGGGATTTATGCCGATGGAACAAACAGTAGGAAGACCTGTATTTTCTAGTGATTTGTATAGTTTAGGATTAACAGCAATTTATTTACTTACAGGTAAAATCCCCCAAGAGTTACCAACCGATCCAACTATGGGTAACATTTTGTGGCGACATTTTGCACCCTATTTAAATGTTACTTTTGGGGATATTTTAGACAAAGCTATTGCTTATCATCCGCGCGATCGCTATTCAAATGCTAGGGAAATGTTGACCGCTTTACAAACTCTTACCAATCCCGTTGCACCCACTGTACCCATTCCCCAATCTACACCTACAGTTATTGCTGCACCTGTAACACCAGCTTATGTTCCACCAGTAACAGTCACATCTCCCCCAACTTCACAACCATCCCATCAACCACATCTTCCAACCCAATATCCAGTTCCTGCTGCTAATAATTTAGGAACTTGGCAACAAGCTGTAATTATTGGTGGTGTAATTGGAACATTTCTAGTAGCTGGTTTATGGGTATTAGGAATAGTTAATAAACCACAACAAACAGTTAGTAATAACACATCACAACCAACCAATTCTCCCTCAGAGAATACAAATACTACCCCCCAAAATACGGCAAATACTCCTACTATTACACCAGAATCATCAACTCCAGAACCCATACAATCAAGAACAACTGCTTATATTTCACAAGAAGCAGCTATAGCACTATTAGAAAGATGGTTAGCAGCTAAAAGAGAAATATTTGCTCCTCCTTATAATAAAGAATTGGGAGCGCAATTGTTAACAGGTTCAGTCTATACAAAATTTATTACCAAAACAGATGATCCTGACGGTTGTATTGCCAGAGGTAACAATGAAGATGATTGTCTTAGTTCTGTAGATTGGTTGAGAAGAAACGGAGCTTATTGGGTATATGGTGTACAAAAGATCCAAGCGGTAAATGATTTTGTTTCCAGTGGCAGTAATGCAACAATTGTAGTCGTAGTTACAGAACAACGCACACTTTATAGTAGTCGTGGAAGTGTAGATAAAACACAATCAGGTCTTTTTACATCAACAACTAGCTACGATTTACAATATGAAAATGGAGACATCAAAATATCTAATTATAAATAAATTTTCACTTTAAAAACAATCTCAACGAAAGTATGGAAGGAATAATAATTGATGATATGTCAAATATCGACAATTATATTCCTCCTACATTGATTAAGCCAGTAAACTATTTAGCACCAAGGTGTATTTTTGTGGAACAACAATCACAAGGTAATTCAGAAATCCGCGATTATAAAATAGCTGAACTAGAAGCAAAATTAAACAATGCTAATCAAATTATTGCTCAATTACAACAACAGAATATTGAACTCAAAAAATATATCGAACATTTAGAAAATGATGAAGTTCAAAGAAAATCACAAATTAAAACTCAACAATCTACTCGACAACATATCAACTCATCTGGTTACAGAAAAATTATCCGTAAATCTCGACTTACTCAACTATCTGAGTGGCAATTTTATGGACTTACTTCTTTGGTAGTAATTTCCATACTTGTGTTATTTTGGATGAGTACATTATTTAATAATCGTAACAATAATCAACCAATCAAAAATACCCAAAAATCATCTAATCAACAATCTAAATCTCAAACATTACCAACTGTATCTGAACCACAAACTAATATTCCTATTGATCGGAATCCTATTTTACCAAACACTCAAAGCTCTAGTTTACAATTAGAAAATTATAAACAAATTATTTATAATGTAATTAATCCACCTAATTTTCAGGAAAGCCAAAAATTAGAAAAAATCATCCAAGATTTAACTAGATTAGCTAACAGTAAAAACTTACCAGTAGAAAATTTATCAATCACCTTAATAGATGTAAATAAACAAACTATATCTGGATACAAACAAAAGACACCTCGTTATCCTGCTAGTGTTGTGAAATTGTTTTGGATGGTAGTTCTAGAAGCTCAAATAAACTCAGGGTTGATTCAACCAGAGTCTCAACTTGATGCTGATTTAAATGAAATGATTCTAAAATCAGATAATAATGCAGCGAGTAGAATAATAGATCGTATTACTAATGCTCAATCTCTCAAACAAAAACTAGGAAAAGAGGGATTTTCTGAGTGGAAACAACAGCGTGAAAGTATTAACGTTTTTTTTAAAAAAGCTAACTATCAAGATATTAATATCAGTCAAAAAACATTTCCCATCACCTATTTACAAATTAATGAACCTCAAGGAACAGACTTGCAAATACGTGGAGATAATCCCCAAAAACCAATTAGAAATAAAATCACCACATTCCATGCAGCAAGACTAATGTATGAAATTCTGACAGGACAAGCAGTAGGAAAAGAATATAGTCAAAAAATGTTGGTTTTACTAACCAGAGATTTACGTCCAGAAGTTTGGAAATTAAATCCACCAAATCCAGATGAATTTAATCCAGTAGAAAACTTTTTAGGTGAAGGTTTAGCTAATGAAAAAGTGCAATTTGCATCCAAAGCAGGTTGGACAACGAGTTCTCGACAAGAAGTAGCGTATGTAGCTACTCCAGATGGTAAAACTCGTTACATCCTAGCAATATTTGGTGATGATCCAGCCTATAGTAAAAGCAGAACAATTTTTCCAGAAATGTCTAAATTTGTTTTTGATCGGATGACAGACTCTAACCGTTAATCATCACGACAGCATATAACGCCATTATGAACGAGGGCGGCAAAGCATTAGCGTATATGCTAAGTGAAAAGCTGATTTCTGCAAAATCGTAAATCACTAGGAAACATCCCATCGCTACATCGTCAGAGTATCTGGTATACATTGGGAAAGGATCTCGCGTGTAACGTTTCATGACCACAAAACTGTTAAACAACCGCTATCAAGTTATTCAGGTACTGGGTGCAGGTGGCTTTGGGGAAACCTCTCTCGCAGAAGATACCCATCTACCATCCCGTCGTCGCTTTGTCATTAAAGAACTAAAACCAATTAACCATGATCCAGCAACCTCTACACTAATTCAACAAAGATTTGAAAGAGAAGCCGCTATCTTGGAAAATTTAGGAGAAACCAGCGATCAAATCCCCAAACTTTACGCTTATTTCCCTGAAAACGGTAAATTTTACCTTGTACAAGAATGGATTGAAGGCCATACCCTCACCAACATTATCCAATCACAAGGCAAATTAAACGAAACTATAGTTAGAGAAATTCTTGTCAGTTTGCTGTCGGTTTTAGATTATGTCCACAGCAAAGGCATCATTCATCGAGATATAAAACCAGATAATATCATCCTACGCTCCCACGATAACAAACCAGTTTTAATTGATTTCGGTGCAGTTAAAGAAACTATCCGTACCGTCATTAATCCTTCAGGCAATCCCATACAATCAATAGTCATAGGTACACCTGGGTATATGCCTAGTGAACAAGCCATCGGTCGCCCAGTATATGCTACTGATATTTATAGTTTAGGCTTAACGGCGATTTATTTACTTACAGGTAAACAACCCCAAGAATTAGAAACTCACCCCCAAACAGGACAAATACTTTGGCAGCAATACGCAACAGGAATATCACCAGAAATGGTGCAGATCCTCACTCAAGCTATTGAACCACGTCCGAGCGATCGCTACACCACAGCCAGTAAAATGCTCTATGCTTTAAAATCTGGTTATAATTCTGGTAATACTAACTACATATCTTCCCATTCTCCCGCCACCAGTGCCACAGTTAGCCTTAGTCCCCCTCCTCCTACCAGCTACCCAAACCAACCCATATCTTCACCTGCCAAAACTCCAGTTATCAGAGAAATTAATAATTCTCCTAACTGGCAAAAACCCGCTTTTATTGTTGGTGGCTTGGTTATGGGTATTCTTGGTGCAGTAACATTATCCAACCCTCAGCAACAATCTTCAGCCCCAATTGCTACCAACTCTACTGTCACAAATCAAACCGAAACCCCCACAGTTTTACCGACAAATTCCCCAATTACACAGGAAATTCCCTCAACACCAGTAACTACACCAACTCTCCCAATTCAACAAGAAATTACTTCTAACCCCATACCAGAAACTAATTCTTCTGAGGTATTGACACCACCACCCGTTGATGAACCTGTAATTGAAGATACTCCTACTCCCACACCCGAACCAGAAATACAACAACAGCAACCCCAACCAGAAGTAGTTCCCTCAGTTGAAGCATATTCCGAGGAGAAGAAAAAACCAGATCAGAAAAAAAAGAAATTACCAGAGCAATTAGCTACCAACATTAGGCAAAGTGTACCAGCATTTCCTACAGGCACATCAAGAAGCAATGTAGAAGCAACACTAGGTAAACCAAAAAAAGATTTAAGGGGATTATGGCCTAATACCCGTGCGGTTATATATGAAGTAGTACCCGATAAAATAGACCTGGGTTATTTATTTGACCGTGACACTGGTAGACTCAGACAAACAGAAGTCGGTTTTGCGGGAACTGTAGATCATCAAATCATGCAAACAACCTTAAATGGTTTATTATCTGGACAAGCTACAGCAGAAATTCAACAAGGACTTCAACAAATTCAACAGCGTCAAACAGACAATTTTACTTTTAGGAAAGGTGCAATTAAAGGTCAAATAATTCGACAAAACTGCGATTCTATTTACATCAGTATTTGGGATGCTGACTTACATGATTTTGTTGATCCTGCCAGTGCTAAACAGTGTTAAACCAATTAAAAATTACCAATAAAAAAGGAGTCTATTTCAGACTCCCTAATTAAGTAATTCAGTAATCAAATAATCCATAATTTACATAATTACGAATTACGAATTACGAATTACGAATTACGAATTACGAATTACGAATTAGTAATTACTTGATGCTTACAGTACCACCAGCTTCTGCGATGCGCTTCTTGATATCTTCAGCAGCGTCCTTAGCTACACCTTCTTTAATTGGCTTAGGAGCAGCTTCTACTAGGTCTTTAGCTTCCTTCAGACCCAAACCGGTGATTTCACGAACAATCTTCAGAACTGCAATCTTCTTATCAGCAGGTACAGCTTCCAGAATTGCGTCAAATTCGGTCTTCTCTTCAACAGCTTCAGCAGCAGCAGCAGGAGCAGCCGCCATCATCATCATTCCACCAGCAGGAGCAGCAGCACTGACACCAAAAGCTTCTTCAATTTGCTTAACTAATTCTGAAGCTTCTAACAAGGTCAAGGATTTTAATTGTTCTAAAATTTGATCGGTTGCAGCAGACATGGATATAACTCCTAAAAAATTTTGATTTGTTGTTTGTTGGTTGTCATCAGTTATTAGCCATTAGTCATTAATTATTAGTTTTAACTAACAGCATTCAACTAATGAAAAAGTTTTATTCAGCCGCAGCTTCAGCACCGTCTTTGTCTTTATCAGCGACAGCCTGAATAGAGCGAGCCAAAGAACTGGGAACTTCGTTGATACCCACAGCAACTTTGGTAGCCAAGGCGTTGATAGCTCCAGCAATTTGCGCCATGAGTTGTTCCTTAGATGGCAAGTCTCCTAATGCCTTGACATCTTTTTCTTGCAGCAGGCGACCTTCCATCACACCGCCACGAAGTTCTGTCTTCTTGGTGGCTTTTTGGAATTCTTGGTAAGCCTTAATTGCTGAAGAGAAATCTTCTTTTACTAGCAAAAAGGCTGAAGAGCCTTTCAGCAGTTCTGACATTGGCTGCCATTTTTCATCTTCCTGAATGGCGATGCCCATAAAGGTGTTTTTAGTCACCTTACAAACTGTGCCACTAGGACGCAAACGCCGCCTTAAGTCAGTGATTTCAGAAACTGTTAGACCTTGGTAATCAATTACCAATGCTAAAGTTGACTCACTCAAAGTCCCTTTCAGGTCAGCTACTATTTCTTTCTTGTTTTCTAACGTTCGACCCATTCTCTTTTCACCTCCAAGGGCAAAATCATATTAGTGGTCAGTGGGAAAAGGCAAAAGGTAAAAGGCAAAAGGTTAATTTTCCCAGTCCCCAGTCACCTGTCACCTGTTTTCTGACCTGCCGAAAACAATAAACCCCAGCTATCTTTGCCGGGGTTTCACAGTAGTAGTTTTAATGCTGTCGTTCTCACACCTTTACTGAGAAAACTTCAGTCACTTAAAATTACAACCTCGGCAGGATATTTAAGCTATTAGCACCTGCTGTCTCCGGCTTGATTAAATTTTGGATTTTGGATTTTGGATTTTGGATTTGAAATTAAAGGTTGATAATGAAGCAAAAAATTCAATTCCCTATCTACCGATTCTCAATCTAAAACCTCAAATCTCAAATCTCAAATTATGCAGCGTCAGTCAGTTTTAAATCTCTTAGGGCGCTGATATCGACTTTAATCGCAGGACCCATTGTGGCAGAGACGTAGAATGTACGCCAATAACGGCCTTTTGCTCCTGAAGGACGGTTACGGTCAATTGTCTCTTGTAAAGCTTTGAGGTTGACTAACAAATCTTCAGGGTTGAAGGATGCCTTACCAAACATAACATGGACAATACCAGTTCGATCAGCACGGAATTCTAATTTACCAGCTTTGAATTCTGCGATCGCACTAGCAATATCAAATGTCACTGTACCACCTTTGGGTGATGGCATCAATCCACGGGGACCTAGCAACTTACCCAGCTTTGCCACCTGTGGCATCACATCAGGAGTAGCAATTAGCTTGTCGAAGTCCATCATGCCTTTTTGGATTTCGTCAATCAGTTCTTCCGAACCAGCTATGTCAGCACCTGCATTAGTAGCTTCTGTTACCTTTTCACCTCTAGCGATAACTGCTACCCGGACTATTTGGCCTGTACCTTTAGGCAGTGCTACTGTTGTCCGCAACTGTTGGTCTGTATACTTGGGGTCAATTCCTAACCGAATATGTGCTTCTGCGGCTTCGGGGAATTTAGCTGTTGCTGTCTCTTTTAACAGATTTAACGCTTCTAAGGGAGCGTAATCCCGATCTTCTACCTTGTCTAACAACGCCTGCAAACGGCGTGATACTTTCTTTCCCATTTTTTGCTCCTGGGGTGATCTCGAAGTTTTTCACCTCTCCCCCGATATAATTTTGGATTTTAGATTTTGGATTTTAGATTTTGGATTTTGTTATTGGTCAGTTGCTAGATGGCAGTTTTAATTTTGCTTATTTACTGTCACCTGTCATCTGTTCCCTATCACCTAATCCTGTCACCTAATCTTTAACCGTTACACCCATGTTTTTGGCTGTTCCTTCCACAATATTCATCGCTGCTTCGATGTCGTTAGCGTTGAGATCAGGAAGTTTGGTTTGGGCAATTTCTCTTAACTGCGCTCTGGTAATGCTACCAACTTTCTTTTTGTTGGGTTCATTTGAGCCTCTTTCAATTTTCGCTGCCTTGCGAATCAAAACTGATGCTGGGGGTGTTTTGAGTACAAATGTAAAACTCCGGTCTTCAAAAACCGAGATTTCTACGGGGATAACCATTCCAGCTTGGTCTGCTGTTTTGGCGTTGTACTCTTTGCAGAACATCATGATGTTAACGCCATGTTGACCCAATGCTGGGCCTACTGGCGGTGCTGGGTTGGCTTTTCCAGCATTCAGGGCCAGTTTAATGACCGCTACTACTTTCTTCGCCATTTGGATTTAGCTCTGTTTTTCTACCTGATTAAATTCCAATTCTACTGGTGTATCTCGTCCGAAAATCGAGAGTAGAGCTTTAAGCTTACTCCTTTCTGGCGAAACTTCAATCACCTCGCCTTCAAAATCTTTAAACGGACCCGAAAGCACCATTATCTTATCACCTGTAGCCATATCAATTTTGACTACTGGCTCTTGTTCACTGGTTTGTTTGAATATGCGTTCTACTTCTGAGTTACTCAGGGGTACTGGCTTGACGTGACCGCGACCACGGCCGCTGCCACGTTTTTGTTCTGCGCCCACAAAGTTAATTACATGGGTAGTGTTGCGTACTACCTGCCAGGTTTCGTCATTCATCATCATTCGCACTAACACATACCCAGGAAAAACTTTTTCCTCGGTATGCTGGCGGCTGCCATTTTTACGGATTTTTACCGCTGGCGTGTGGGGAATTTCCACCTGAATTATTTTGTCAGCTACATCAAATGTTTGAATGCGCTGCTCTAAGTTTGTCTTCACACGCTTCTCACAACCAGAGGCTACTTGCACTGCATACCAGCGGGCTTCTTTTATCGCTGCTTCTAGTGCTTCCTCTGACTGCAAAGCATCCCGTGGTTCGTCTGTTGCAGAAGTCATCAGAATACCTGTTTTGCTGCCCAAGCAAACAATCCATCGACCAAATATATCAAAGACGCGGAGAGAGTTACCATTAATAACACAGCTGCTGATTCGCTCACCAACTGCTTCCGACTGGGCCAAACTACTTTATCAAGTTCTTCTTTTGTTCCTTGGAAGAAGTTGTTTAAGCTAAACCCATTTTCGGTTTCTGGCATTTCTGCTTCGTTTTTTTTGGCCACGGTCGTCATACCCCCCGTTTCTCACATAGCTAGACCTTGTTATTTTGCACCAAGGTTTACAACTTCAACCCGTTAAATAAAAACAAGAAAGCTGTAAGTAAAAAATAATTATACCCGAAATAAATAACGCTGGCTGCGAGTTTTGCAGATGCGTTTTTGTTTCGGGCTATATTTTTGGCTTTTGAGCGCGCCCTGGAGGACTTGAACCCCCGACATCAGGTTTTGGAGACCTGCGTTCTACCAACTGAACTAAGAGCGCACAAGCTGTCCTTGTTTCAGTGATTGCGCTGAACTTTCTCTAGTCTAACACAATTCTTTTGAGATTGTAACTTAATTTTTGCAAATTAGCAAGTTAGCAATAAGCAAATCAGCGGCAGATGCCGCTTTTAGCTTGGAATTCCTGTTCTCCATGACTAGGAGAAAGCAAATCACAGAGCGCGGTCAAACCGTTGCTTAATCCGGGTGGCTTTGCCAGACAACCCACGTAAATAGTAGAGTTTAGCACGTCTTACCTTACCACGACGCAAGACTTTGATGCTGTCAATGCGGGGAGAGTGCAACAAAAACACACGCTCAACGCCTACACCTTGAAAAACTCGGCGGACGGTGATTGTTTCATTAATTCCACCATTACGTTTACCGATGACCACTCCTTCATAGGGTTGGACACGGAATTTATCGCCTTCCTTAATTTTGACTCCGACGCGGACTGTATCACCCACATAGATAGCGGGTAGATCGGATTTAATATGTTCCGCTTCGATAGAACGAATAATTTCTTGAGCGTTCATAATCTGTTTATTTTCTGAAAAAAACCCACGATCATCAATCATAAATCCATAACTGCCTAAGAGTCCACACATTTGCAGTGGAGTGCAAATTTTTCGGTGGAGAGGGGTGTTGAGGTTAAGCTTTCTTGAAATTTTTCTTCCAGATACGGAGCTTGATAACTACAGGTTTTGCCCAGCGTCCACCAATTAAATCGTGCAGCAGAGTGTAGAAACAAGGAATAATAAACAGCGTTAACAACGTTGCTAAAGACAAACCAGAAAATACTACTATACCTAAAGGTTGCAGAAATTCTGATCCTTGTCCACTGCCTACGGCGACAGGAAACATCCCTAAAACCGTGGTAATTGTAGTCATTAAAATGGGACGTAAACGTTGAGGTGCGGCTTTTAAAATTGCGGTGCGACGATCAATTTTTTCTCTTTCCCGAATTTGATTGGCTAATTCCACCATAATAATGGCGTTGTTCACCACAATACCTACTAATAACACTGCACCAACGATTACTGTTGCACCAATGGCAGTTTGGGTAATGTAAAGCCCAAAAATTCCTCCAGCTAAAGCTAAAGGAATAGTAAATAGAATTACCAAAGGGTCAACGAGAGAATTGTATTGTACTGCCATCACGACAAAAACTAAAAAGATTGCCAAACCTCCTAGCAGTGGCAGTGATTTTTGTAGTTGTTGATTGGATTCTGCTGTGGCGCTGGGTAAAAAACTAACGCCTTCAGGCAAATTAACATTTTTAAGAACTTCATTAATTTGATTTAAAGCTGTACCCAGACTTGCTCCTTCTGCTAAATTCCCAGCAATTAAGAAGACTTGACGTTGATTAATTCGTTGAATTTCTCCTAGAGCTTTACTTTCTTTAATTGTTGCTACATCACTCAAACGAATTTGGTAATTACCGTTTACAAATAAAGGTAATCTTTCTAATTGGGAAGTGGTTTGGACTGAAGTTTCATTTAACTCTACTCGCACATCAACCAAACGGTTATTACGTTGTATTTGAGTGGGTACGCTACCTGTAATTGCCGTTTGAATAGTTTCACCAATATCTTTAGTATTCAGACCAACATTAGCTACTCGTTCCCAGTCAGGTAAAATCTGGATTTCTGGTTGTCTTGCATCTGCATCGGGACGAAATCTGACTGAGGTGACTTTCTCTTCTAGTGTCTCTAATAATTGACGACCTGCTTTTTCTAAAGTGTCTGAGTTATTCCCTTGGAGAATTAAATCAACATCACCACCACGAGTAGGAGAGTTGTTAAGAATTAAACCACGCACTTGTCCAGGGACTATACGGGGGCGAATATCTACTAAATTCAGCTTTTGAAATTCTTCAGTGACACGCTCAATATACCGATCTACATCTTTGACGTTAGGTTTAAGGGTAATGGTACTAGAACTACGCAGGGGATTAGCGGTACTGCTGTTACCAAAGAGAAAACCACCAACTGTAGAAAAAACATATTCTGTTTCCGGCTGTTGACGGAGAATGTCATCTATAGCCTTCATGACTTTTTGGTTAGTTTCCAGGGGTGTACCGGGTGGAAATTGAGCAATTAGGCTAACTTGTCCGGTGTTGATACGGGGGAGAATTTCTTGAGGAAGCTGGGGTGCTAACCAGTAACCACCACCACCTAAGACGATAATAGCGATCGCAATAGTTAATAACCGCCAACGCAATATTCCTGATAAAAAACGACCATATAAAATTGTAGCTGCATCAAAACGACGATTAAATTCTTGGAAGAACCAAAAATTAGTAAGGGAAATAGGAACTGGTAAAGCTAATAACCGCGATGTCAACATCGGGACAATCGTAACAGCAATTAAAATTGAAGCTGCTACTGAAAAGCTAATGGTGAGAATCAATTCATTAAATAGTAAGGAAATAAAACCACCAATCAGCAAAAATGGTAATACGGCAACTAAGTTTGTACTGGTGGAAGCAATTAAAGCCGATTCAACTTCCCGACTACTTTGTTCTGCTTGTTGAATAATTAAATTCGTTGGTAATTTTGCTGTTTGATGCTGTAATTTTGATTGATTAATTCCTTCCGTAATACTTTCGAGCATCACAATAGAATTATCAACCACAATTCCCACACCTAATGCTAGACCACCTAAACTAAAAATGTTTAGGGATAATCCAAAAAATCCCATGAGAATGATAGCAGCTAAAGTTGCTAAAGGGATTGATAAAACAATGATAAAAGTTTGTCGCAGAGAACCTAAAAACAACAGCACTGCTATGGCAGCTAAAACTGAACCAATCAATCCAGAATAAGTGACATTAGATAGAGAATTTCTAATAAAAATAGACTCATCTAAGGTAGGGGTGAACGTTGCTTCGGATGGAATCACACCAGCTTGCTTTAGTTCTTCTAACCTTTTTTTAACTCCATCAACAACACTAACAGTATTAGCATCTGGTTGTTTTTGAATACTGACTTTTACCGCTTCTTGACTGTCAAGGAAGACGTATACTCTCTGTTTTTCTGAACCGTCAATAACATCGGCGAAGTCACGCAAATAAACACGATTTTTGAGAGGAGAATTAGGGGTAGATACTTCAAAGGAAAGATTATTTATTTCCTCTGCATTTTGAAAACGTCCTACAGTCCGGGTTAATGGTTCAGAATTAGTTCCTAAAATTCTTCCCCCAGATATATCTTGGTTACGATTCTGTAGTTCGTTTAAAATATCGGTTAAACCAACACCAATAGCTTGCAGACGATCTAAATCAATATTGACTCTGACTTCTTCCTTTACTCCTCCTGATACATCTACCACTGCTACTCCCGGCACAACACCTAATTCGCGGGCTAATTCTTCTTCTGCAAAAACCCGTAAGTCAACACCTTTCAGAGTAGGTGAAGTAAGAGCAAATTCATAAACAGGTGATTGAGAAGGATCAATTTTAAATATGCGCGGTTCTTCTATTGTGTCTGGTAATCTGTTTCTGGAACGGTTAAAGGTAGCGGTAGCATCATTCAAGGCTTGGTCAATATTTCCTCCTGGTTGAAAGTACAAATCTAAACTTACTTGACCTTCACGGGTACGAGAAAAAACTTGAATTACACCTTCTGTCGCCGAAAAAGATTCTTCCAAAGGTTTAGTAATTTCATCAACTGCTACCTCTGGAGAAATTCCTGGTGCGTCTATTCTTACGCTAATTCGAGGATAAGTAATTGATGGCAGTAAATCTACAGGTAAACGAATAATGAAAAATACGCCTATGACAATTACAGCCAAAGTCAGCATCAGAGTACCGATATGCTGACGGATAGAAATGGCGCTAATACTAAAGCCGTTATTGTTTGTTGTTTGCATTTTTATAGCAGGTGAGAGGTGACAGTTGACAGGTGAGAGGTGACAGAGTTGAGACTGCTAAAAAACTTACAAATTATGTCTTTGCGGTTTGTTTAAATCTGTTTCTGACAAAATTGATAACTTGACAGTTTCACCATCTTTTAAAGGCTTACTACTGCGAACAACATAACTTTCTCCTGGTTGTAAGCCAGAAAGAACTTCTACATTACCGTCTGCTTTTTTACCCAAAGTGACGGATCTTTCTTTGACTTTGGCTTTACCGTCAGTTTCTTGGACAATAAATATTGTCCCTGTGGTGTTTTCTAATTGTGTTTGTTGGTCTATGCCATTAATTGCTGTTTTTGATACCACTACTCGCTGTGGTGTTGGGGATGTAAAGTTGACTCGTGCTAGTAGTCCACTGCCAATTTTTCCGCCACTGTTGGGAATAACTACTTCTATGGGTATTAACCGGGCTGTGCTATTAGCTGAGGGAGAAATGCGCTCTACTCTACCAATAATTGTTTGATCTGGGAAGGCATCTAAACGCACTTGTACAGATTGACCGACTTGAATTTTGGCTAGTTCTAATTCAGAAACTTGGACTACGACTTTAATTCGGCTCAAGTCAGCAATTTTTAAAACTTCGCTTCCTGGTTGCAGTAAATTTCCTGGTTCTGTGACTTTTTCTGTGACTACGCCGTTGATAGGAGAGATTAAGCGGGAGTAGGAACGGCGTTCTTTGGCAGCTTTTACTGCTGCTTGTTGGGCAAATACTCTTCCTTGGGCGGCGGCTACGGCTTGTTTTTCTGTTCTAACTTGTTCAATAGTAGCTTTGAGGGCTTGGGCTGCTGTTTGGGCTTTGGTTCGGGTTTGTTGGGCGGTTTGTTCAGAAATTGCCCCTTCTTTCAATAATTGCTGTTGTCTTTGGGAGTCTGATTGAGCTTGGATCACTTCTAAGCGGGCTTTTTCAACTTCGGCTTGAGCATTACTTACCTGTGTCATCGCCCTGGCTACTTCTGATTGACTGGCTGCTAGTTCTGCTTCTGCTTGCTGTGATGCGGTCATCAGTAGCACGTCGTCTAACTGACTAATGATTTGTCCCCGTTTGACTATATCTCCCACATCTAAATTTAATGCTATTAGTCTTCCTTCTACTTGCGATCGCACTGAAACCGTTCTATATGGGGTGGTGTTACCGATATAATCTGCTGGCGGACGTAGTAAGTTAGTCCGAGCGATCGCTACATCTACAGATGTTTCTCTATTACCCCTTTCTCTACCACCAGGCCGCCTCGATTGGGCTTCGGCTGATTCTTTTGGTAATGAACCACAACTGGCTGTTAGTAAGGCCAGCAGTAACATACAGAACATCAATAAATTATGGTTATTTATGACTGGGTTGGTAACTTTAGGAGTTGGTATTTTCAATTGTTTTTGTGACTTATTTTTGTCCAAAACCATGAACTTTTCTCCAATTGGGCAAGTATTCGTATTCAAAAAGTTTTTAGCAAGCAAGTGATTTTCAATAGAAATGAATAACGAAAAATAGCGATCAAAATTCAGCTATTTTTCTGCTATTTATGTATTCCGCATTACTTTTTTAGCCAAATAAAACTGACAGAATTCCCACTATATCCACAGGATATAGATGTATAGAACTGCTCAGATTATCAAAAATTATAAAGTTAGTATAAAGATTATGCCAGCAATGAGTAATAGGTAATTGGTCATGATTTAGTTATGCAAAGTTTGGTTTTCACGACAAATTGCTCGATTAAAGGGGAATGAAGCTGGAATTTTTGAGGATTTTATGTATATATTAAAAATAGTAAACAAATATTGATTTTGTAACCACTATCAAGTATAGCCAGATTTGTGATGAAGCTGTGGCATAGATGAAGCCAAGCCAGGTGCAGTCAGCAGTCAATCTCAAATCCCAAATCTAAAATCCAAAGTTGTTTGACGTTAGGTGAGGAAGGTAACAAGTGACATCACTGCTGAAAATTGCCCAAACTGCTGATGAACAGCAAATTGCTGAATTTTTCCAAGCATCAGTAGGTCAATGGCGTTCTGAACGGCGCTATTACACTCTCCCCCAAGGAGAAACTAAGGAAATTGTGAGTATTGTTACCATCCAATTTCTGGCACAGGGGGATGATGAATTGCAAAACTTGGCTGCTTTACATGATTTGTCAGATTTAGAGAGTTTGACTTGTGGTGCAAAAGTCGCTTGGGATAGTATGAATGTACGCAGCGCCACAAAGGAAGCCAGCGGAACAACTGTGTTCGGTGCTTTGGGAGATATTTTGTACCGCGATCGCGGTTTTGCGACGACTAAACCAGTCACGGCGCAATATTATTTCCCCAGCCAGAAAACCCTGTGTTTGCGAACTGAGTACAACAATTCAGTATTTGAGGAAGAAATCAAACTCATTGGTGACAAGTACCGCACCAGACAATCTATTATTTCCCGTGCTGGTGAGCAGTTAATGATTGGTCAATACTTGGAAAAGCGGATTGAATCGTAAGCTGTAACGCTAATACAAAATTTCAAATCATCTTGACTCAAAGTCTGTCTACATTCATCAGCTATTAGCTGGAAACACTAGCCACAACTTGTATTTACAGGGCTGGCAAAATTTTCTCTCAAAATTTTGTAAAATCTTCACCCAAAAATCTAGTTTGTATGTCATCATAAGGGAGAGAATTAATTCGGCGATTAGTGTTTTGTTGTTAGTATTGACAGGCTTTTTACTTGTGGTATTTACAGACTGCTCTCCGAAATCTAAATCTCTACAAACTCGTGATTTTGGAGACATAATATGTCAGTTTACGTAGGCAATCTTTCTTATGAAGTTACACAGGATGCTTTAACTCAAGTCTTTGCAGAATACGGTTCTGTAAAGCGAGTTCAGATTCCTACTGACCGGGAAACAGGCCGTGTACGTGGTTTTGCTTTTGTAGAAATGAGTTCAGAAGCAGAAGAAACTGCTGCCATTGAAGCACTTGATGGCGCTGAATGGATGGGTCGTGATTTAAAAGTTAACAAAGCCAAGCCCAAAGAAGACCGTGGCGGTGGCTACGGTGGTGGCGGTGGTCGCGGTGGTTACGGTGGTGGCGGCGGCGGCGGTCGCAATCGCTACTAATATTCACCCGTATTGCTAATTTCCATTAACTAAAAGTGACCCACTCCGACTTCGGGGTGGGTTGCTTTTTAAGTTTTTGATTTTTAATTTTCCAGGTTTCAAAAATGGACAATTACCTGTCCTTACCTGGAAGTGAGAGGATTGGGAAATAGGAAATTTTTTCTTTTTTCTCCTGGAAAGGAGAGGTTTTAAACCTTGAATGAAACAATTGTCAATTGTCAATTGTCAATTATCAATTGATTGTTTGGTGATTCCAATTACCTACACTAGTAGTTAAGTTTGCTTCTTGAATACCTTTTTCTCCTCCTGAACCTGGGAGAATTATTAGTTGTCCTGTTGCAGTTAGTTCTAGGTTTAAGTCTTTATTATCGTACAGAGTTGGTAGAATTGGTCGTCTGTAAGGTGAATAATAGGTGCTAGGTTTAAGGTGACGGTATTCATAGCAGATCATTAGTGCAATTGTTCTGGCTTCAATTTTTCAGAGTCAGCCGTTTAACCTTCTTCGTCATCACCAAAATCAGGTTCAACACCAAGAGCGCGTAATTGTGCTGCTAATCTTTCTGCTCGTAGTCTTTCTTTATTTGCGCGTTGTCTTTCTCGCTCCCCTTGTTTTCTTTCCCGTTCTTCCGGTGTGAGAACCCAGTTACCTGAAGCATCATACCAGCGTAACCACTGCCGTTCAATGCCGTGATATACACCTTGCCACAGTCCTAAACCTAATTCAATATCATTTAGCCATACACGCAGTTGATTGATTTCCAATTCAGCATAACTACTTCCCTGTAATTGAAATCCTCTTAACTGGTCAGTGTAACGATCAAAAACTATATAATAGGGTACTCTTAAAACTCGTTCGTAAACTTCCCACTTAGTTGGAGGTTGACTAGCATCTCGTAAGGTTCTCCCTAAATCTTCTTTTTCTGTTCCTGGTGAAATAAATTCTACCACCACAAAAGGATTAACGCCTTCTTGCCAAACCACATAACTCAGCCGTAGTTCTTTTTGTGCATACAACCTGGGGACATCAACGACAGCAAACCAGTCAGGGCGTTTATACCATAATGGATGATGAACATCATAGTAAAGATTTAAGTCTGTGGCGATAAATACCTGATTTTCCGGGAAGTTTGACAGACAAAAAGTTTCCCGTAATAACTGCGGTTGTAAAAGATGAAATTCGTCTGGCAACCCGGGTTCCTCTGGATCTTCGCTAGGTAAATCATACATTGTCGGTAGGAATTCCTTAGCAGAACGCGGTGGGTCTGTTTGATACATAACGGCTGCAAAAAAGAAATGTCAACTTCACTATATGCTTGTTCTAATTCTTGATATCGCAATCAATCCAGTGCTAACCTTATTACTTGAGAACTAGATTTACAGACTTTAATAATTTTGTAGTTATCAACAAACTCTACTAATGGCGCTGGTAAGGAAATTGATATTTTTTCCATTTGCATGGAATTACCATCTGGTGATTTTTTACCTAAATCAGCAATTAGGTTTAAAAAATTGCACTAAATTCATTCATAGTATGTTACACTTCTAATTATCCTATGTAGCAATACATAGGGCATTAACCCCAGTAACTATTTGTTAGATGGGGTGAATTTTAATCTAAAATGAGTTCATGGAGGAAAAAGTGCTTAAGCACTATTTTTGTATTTTCGCGTGCTTGTGTGCGATATCCTATATATCTCACAATGTTGCAACTACAGCCAAGTACAGCGATTCAACGGTCAAGACAGTAGAATCAGTAGTTACGAAAATTAAGGAGAAGTAAGATAACAAAATCTTACGCTTAAATCAAATCAATCATATTCGTGTACTTATAACAAGCATTGTTAGATTTTGCTTGTATTTTTAAATGCACAAAAATAGGGGTGGTGTTGGTAGCACTGCCCTTTTTTTACTGACATATTTAATATTACAACTTTCACCTGTCGTCGTCAAGTCTTACAGGAGTTTTTAGATTATCGTAACGAGTTTTTCTCGTTCCTAGTCTCTGACTAGGAATGCAGTTGATGAGTCTCTGACTCAACTACCAGCACAAAACCAGGTAAAATGGCTTGTATTCTGGGATTGGAGGCAGAGCCTCCCGGTAGGCAATAGAATTGTTATCTAAATTGTAGAATTTAAATAGAATTGTTATCTAAATTGTAGAATTTAAACTGTAGGCATTCCCAGCCGGAGTCTGGGAACGAGCAGTATGTCTGTTTTAATTCCATTCTAAAACAAGTAAAATAACTAAAATAAAACATGGTTAAATATGTAAAATGGATGCTCTTGGTTGAATATTAGTATTTGCATATACATAACGCAACGATGAGATGAGACTAGACTTGTCTATACTCGCTTAGAAATATCATTCCCTTTAGGAGTCGCTGCAATTTGAATGATTTTGAATTTACAAAGGTAGGTAAATTATGCTTCAAGCCTTACCAAAAATAGTAACTTTTGCAGAATTTATAGAATGGCTACCTGATAAGGGACGCTATGAATTACATGATGGAGTAATTGTTGAAATGAATCCACCAGTAGGTTTTCATGAAGATATTATTTGTTTTTTAGCTGAGAGAATCACGGCTGAATATTTACGCTTAAATTTACCCTATGGAATCCCAAAAACTACTTTTGTTAAAACACCAGGAAGCGAATCCAGCTATTTACCAGATGTGTTAGTAATCAATAGAAACATTCTAGCAACTGACCTAAACTGGAGAAAATCAGCAGTAATTTCTGAACCTGATTCTATTCCTTTAGTTATTGAAGTTGTGAGTACAAATTGGCAAGATGATTATTATAAAAAGCTGGGAGATTATGAAAGATTAGGTATTTCTGAATATTGGATTGTGGATTATTTAGCACTGGGAAGTAAAAGGTTTATTGGTAGTCCTAAACAACCAACTATTTCTATTCATCAAATGATAGATGGAGAATACCAAGTTAGTCAATTTACAGGTAGTGAATTGATAGTATCATCAACTTTCCCAGAATTAAAGTTGACTGCGGAACAAATTTTTAAAGCTGGTAATTTTAATTAAACTGTACATTTAGGTGGGCAATGCCCACCCTACTGTTTAATAATAACTCGCTGATTTACGATGATGCACAGCAGTTACACCATCTTGGTTTAACACCTTACCATCATCAACTGTGGCATAAACCAACCAATGATCGCCCACTTCCATCCGATTGTTTACGGTACATTCCAAGTAAGCTAAAGCACCATTGAGAATCACACCACCATTACTAGCTTCTGTGGTTTCTAAACCAGCAAATCTATCTTGCCCAGGCGCATAAACCTTCATAAATTGCTTGCGTATTTCCCGACCTTCTGTCAAGATATTGACAACAAATTGATTACCCGTGTGAGTCAGGTTTTCCATCGCCCTATCCTTAGCAACTGCAATAGTTAAACCAGGAGGACTAAAGCTGGCTTGTGTCACCCAAGATGCTAACATTCCCGTTTTCACTTCTCCTTGAGTAGCGGTGACAACACACAGAGAACCAACAATGCGCCCAACGGCTTGTTCTACATTTGTGGCTGGTTGTTTAGCAACTACGGATTTTCTAGCAGCGCGTTTTAATGCTTGGGCGAAATCTGTTCCTGCTTCTTCACAGGTTTGTAAGGTGACTTCGTTGGGTTTGAACTTGACGCGAATGGTGTCAAAACCAAATCTGTAACCTGCATCTTTGAGTTTACTTTCAATTAAATCAACCGCTTCTCCACTCCAACCAAAAGAACCGAAAACACCTGCAAGTTTGTTGTTAGTAGCTGTTGATAGAACAATTCCTAAAGCTGTTTGTACTGGTGTGGGTGCGTGTCCTCCTAATGTGGGAGAACCGATGACAAAACCTGCTGATTTTTCAATTGCGGTTTTGATTTCTTCCGGGTCTGCAAATTCGCAGTTAATTGATTCAACACTCACACCTGCTTTCGTTATACCACGAGCGATCGCACCAGCTAAAGTTGCAGTATTCCCATAAGCAGAAGCATAAATCAAAGCTACACTCATGTCAGCATTGGTTTGTTGCTGAATCCATTCTCGGTAAGAATGGGTAAGTTCAATTAAACCATAACGAACTAATGGACCGTGACCAGTGGCGTATAATCTCACCGGCAAATCTGCTAATTTATCCAAGGCTGTTTCTACTTGTCTGGCGTGGGGAGCCATGAGACAATCGAAATAATAACGCCTATCTTCGTTAAATACTTCCCAACCTTCATCAAATACTTGATCACCACAAATATGCGCCCCAAATAATTTATCGGAAAATAAAATTTCTGTTTGAGGATCGTAGGTGCAAAGTTCGTCAGCGTAGCGGGGATTAGGTGTAGGAATAAATTGCAGATGATGTCCTTTACCTAAATCTAAAGTTTCTTCACCCCGCATTACCAAAATTGGTAGATATTCATTTTCCAATGCAGCTTTTAAATTTTTCGCCCCTGGATTAGAACAAACAAAAGTAATTTGTGGGGCAATTTCTAGTAATGCTTTTAATGTTGCGGCGCGGTTAGGATTAATGTGACCGAGAATTACATAATCAATCGCTTTGAGATCAAACCGCTGTTGTAAAGCCTCTAAATAAATGGCTGTAAAAGTTTCACCAGGTGGATCAATTAAGGCAATTTTATCACCTTGAATAATAAAAGAATTAGCAGTTGTACCTTTAGCGAGAGCATATTCTATTTCAAATCTTAATCTTGCCCAACTGCGCGATCGCAATATAGTAGTATCTGTGCCAATGGGCAATATTTGAACATCACGGGGTTTAGTATTTGACATAACTGTAATCTCCTTTTTTGCTTTTTTAAATATCTTGTATTTCTAGTTTTTTATTTCAACTTAAAGCCTACGATAGAATTTCTCTGCGTTCTCTGTGCCTGGATTGGTTCGTTGATAAAATCATTAGTTCCTAGGATAAAATGCCTGATTTTTTACAAAGTGGGCATTACCCGCACAACAACGTAATTGATAAAATGTAATTCATAATTCGTGATGGGAAATTTTTGTTTAATTACGAATTACGAATTACGAATTACGAATTACGAATTACGAATTACGAATTACGAATTAATAGTGATTACCAACTTTCCGATGGTGTACTGCTGTCAGTGCTTCGGGTTTAGATACTCTGCCGGCATAAACTGTGCTGTATACTGCCCAGTGATCACCGCAGTCCATCCGACTGACTACTTCACATTCCATGTAAGCGAGAGCATCACCTAAAATTGGCGCACCATTTTCTGCTGGTTGGGTTTTAACTCCTTCAAAGCGGTCAGCACCAGGGGCGAACCGTTTTAAGAAGTGTTTCATCAAGGGTTGATAACTGCCTTCTTCTAATACATTGAGAACAAAGCGATCGCCTACTTGCATCAAAGATTCTATCGCCCGATCTTTAGCTACCGCAATGGAAAAACCCAAAGGTTTAAAACTGGCTTGACTCACCCAAGAAGCTAACATGGCGCTGGACACATCACCTTTTTTAGCAGTGATGATATATAAACCGCCGCTAATTCTTCCTAGTGCTTTGTCTAAATCAGCACCAAGGGATTTCATGGCTTTGATACTTTTGTCTCTAGTCACCCATTGACCTAAATCAGTTCCGGCTTCTTCACATTTTTTGTAAATGTTTTCTGTGGGTGTTTCCCGAATTTCAATCACGGGAAAAGCTACACTCAAACCCGCAGCCCGGAATTGATTTAAGAGTGGGTAAGTGGGTTCATCGTCGCCACCACCGGTTTCAAAAATACCAATTGCCTGTTTTTCTTTGGCAGAACCTAAAACCGTACTCAGTCCAGCTTGAATAGTGGCACTACCAGAAACAGGTGGCATTCCCACAACTATACCTGTACAGCGTCCTACAAGCTCCCGTAGCTCTTGTAAATCGACTGCTCCACCCAAATCGACCAATTCCACTGCTACACCGGTTTTAGTGATACCGTTAGCAATTGATTGGGCCAAGCGATCGCTATATCCATACTCAGAAACGTAAAATATCCCGACTGGTGTTTCTGCCTTGGTTTGGCTTTGACTCCAATTCCGGTAACGTCCAGTTAATTCCTCAACGTTGTGGTACAGTAATGGTCCGTGACCAGTAGCGATCATTTTGATGGTTTTTAATTCTGCCATCCGCTTCATAGCAGAAAGCACAGAGCGAGCATTAGGACCCATTAAGCAGTCATAGTAATATTTAAAGTCTTCTTCAATGGCAGACAAGTTATCATCAAACGTGCTTTCTGTGCAGTAGTGCAGCCCAAAGGCATCACAGGTAAACAGAGTTTGGGTTTTGTGGTCAAAGCTGAAAATGGTATCAGGCCAGTGTAAATTAGGCGCAATCACGAATTCAAACTCGTGACCGTTTCCCAAGTCGAGGCGATCGCCATTTTTGACAATTCTCCGTTTAAATGGCCGATGTACCAAGTCTTCTAAAAACTGAATTGCTACCTTAGAAGCAACTACAGTGATATCAGGAGCCATTTGCAGCAAATCTTTCACTAAGCCGCTGTGGTCTGGTTCTGTGTGGCTAATAATTAAATAATCAATATCTTGGGGATTGATTAAACCAGTGAGTGTATCAAAATATAGCTGACGAAACTTTTCATGGGAGGTGTCAACTAGGGCAGTTTGCTCACCGCAGATCAAAAACGAGTTATATGTTGTACCGTTTTGCAGACCAAACTCAATATCAAAGCGGTCTCGATCCCAGTCCAAAGAACGAATAGCCGTAGTATCCTGAGTAATTTCTACAGTCTGTATGGTAAGCCGTTTAACAGTGATAGGATTTCCCTGTCCATCATATTTATCGGTGAGCAATACCATAACTCCCCTCCTTAACTCTCATTGAGTATTTATTCCTCTTGCTTTATTGTGACACGGGTTGAATATTAATTTTTATTAAAAAACCTATGACTGACTTAAGAAAGTTAAAAGTGTGAAACAGAATACTTACCAACAAGGCACAGATAATCTTTGGCTAGGATTAATGATTGGTAACTCCCGCTTACATTGGGCTTTGTTTGTAGACAATACTCTCAACTCAACTTGGGATACAGACCATCTATCAGCATCTGATATGCAAAAGTTAGCTAAAACCAATACTCTTCCTCTCTCGCCATCTTCCGCTCGTCCCATGTTCCTCTCTTCCAACCTCCCCATCACTCTCGTTTTAGCTTCCGTAGTTCCTAGTCAAACAAAACTTTGGCAAACTTACCCAAATGTTCGCTTAATTACCTTAAATCACATTCCTATTCAAAATATGTATTCCTCATTAGGAGTTGATCGCGCTCTGGCTTTATATGGTGCCGGGAAAACTTATGGATTTCCGATGTTAGTCATTGATGCCGGTACAGCAATAACTTTTACAGGTGTTGATAATCAGCAATATTTAGTAGGTGGCGCAATTTTACCAGGACTCAGTTTACAGTTGAACAGTTTGGGACAAAATACAGGACAATTACCATTGTTAAAAACTAGGGAAATTGTAGAATTGCCACCGCGTTTTTCTTTGGATACAAAATCAGCAATTCAAAGTGGAATTATTTACATTTTATTAGCAGGAATCAAGGATTTTATTGATAACTGGTTATTATTATTTCCTGATAGTAAAATTGCAATTACAGGAGGAGATAGTGAGTTATTGAAAGCCTATTTAATACAACAGTTCACCGAAATTGGAGAACGGTTAATTATAGATAAAAATTTGATATTTCGCGGAATGTGGGAAGTTTATTTTGTCTGAATCAGGTGGTTATCGAGCGAAGTCGAGATAATATCCAGGATTTAAGAATTTACAGGATTTTATTGATGATGTTTCTTAAATCAAAGCACCGGAATTTATTTCAATTTCTGACTAATTTATATAAGAAATACGAACCACAGAGGCGCAGAGAACACAGAGAAAATCAATTTCAATAAACATTTTTTGTTGATTTTAGTCATCTTTAGATGACTTTAGCTATGAGACTGGGAATTCATTCCCAGGCGGGTTATCAACAAACAGCGAAAGTGGTTATGATTTACAAATTGCTGCTATTGCTTTAACTAACAATTTAATTTTAGTCACTCACAACACCAGAGAATTTTCACGTATACCCGAATTAAAATTAGAAGATTGGGAAATTGTCTGATAGCGTAGCGTGGCACCAGCCATATCAGGACATCCTGATTCTGACAAAAAATCAACACCAGAAATCAAAAAACCTCATCCTGTACATCCTGTACATCCTGTACATCCTTAAATCCTGATTCTGACAAAAAAAAGAACAACCAACCCCCTGATTCTCAAAAAAAAACTGTTTATTCTCAATAACTATTGAGAATCATGTCAACAAGCCAAAATCAGTCAACGAATTTTCAAGGTTCTTGACATCTCCACAGCTTATGTTATGATAAAAAAGACAGACCCAAGGGATTCCTATATCTGTCTATCCAAAATACTCAACTTAATAAAATAGATTTTTCTTACTTCCCATAACTAAGAGACTTCCAAGAAATAAATTATCCAATCTTGTGGGATGGGCTTCTAGCCCGTCCATGTTTAAGGGCAGGCAAGACTTGTACTGAGCGAAGTCGAAGTATGCCTACCCCACAAGAATTAATTGAATATTTTTTATTTGGAAGTTCCTAAACCCAAGAAGTCAAAAATCTCAATCCTGTACATCCTTAAATCCTGGATAGCCCGATTCAGACATATTAAAAATCGCTAAAAAAATTTGATCGCCGAAGGCGATAGGGCAAGAGGGCAAAAGTGTAAAGGGCTACTAAGTCCTGGGGGGAACACGCACAACACGAAAACCGAGGTCGAGGTCGTTGCCGTCGAAAATGACGCGAGTCGCACAACGACAGAACCTAGAATCGTAGTTCCAAGAACCGCCTCGAACAACATGGAAAGTGCTTTGTCCAATCCAAGCACTACCATCTGTAGGCGAGTTTATATAATTTTCATGCCAAGTATCCTGACACCATTCCCAGACATTCCCGTGCATATCATACAAACCAAAAGCATTGGGGGGAAAAGTTCCTACATTAGTGGTTTGTTTCCTGTACAATCCCTTCGGTGCATCTTTGTAGGTTGAATTACCATCATAATTTACCAAATCTGGGGTAATACTTTCACCAAAATAAAATGGTGTCGTAGTTCCTGCCCTACAAGCATACTCCCATTCTGCTTCACTCGGTAATCTGTAGGTTTTTCCTGTTTTTTCGCTTAACCGTTCACAGAATTTAAAAGCATCATCCCAACTGACTGTTTCAACTGGACGATTATCACCTTTGAATTCAGAAGGATTGCTACCTATAATAGCTTGATATTGTGCCTGGGTCAACTGATATTTCCCGATAAAAAAACTGGGAACAGTCACTTGATGTTGGGGACTTTCATCTTTATACCTCCCTTCCTCACTTTCCGGTGAACCCATCATAAAAGTTCCCCCTGGAATTTCCACCATTTCCAAAACTACACCATTTCCTAAATCTTCCTCATAGTATCTTGCGGAAGAATTACTCCTATCAATAATGCTTCCCCGTGAGTCGGTTTTCACAACTTCAAAATTAAAAGTTTTCAGGTTGGAATTATTTGATGTGGTCGAAACAGGAGTTTGAGAAACTTGGGGAACTGGTTCTGGGGAAGGTGAAGGAGAAGATGTGGTCGAAACAGAAGTTGTTTTTTCCCCACTTCCAGAAAATAACTTATTACCAACAACCGCTAAACCAAAACTTCCCACAGCAACACCAGCAAGTTGTAAAAAATGACGACGGTTTGGAGGAGGAGGTGGTGGTGGTGGTGGTGGTGCAGGAGTTAAAGCTTTTAGTGCTTCCTGTGCATCTTGGTAACGTGCGCTGAAGTGATAACGCACCATCTTAGTTAAAATATTAGCAAAATCTTCACTGACATTTGCCCAATTCCGCCAAATTACCTCTTCATTGGTAGGATCTGTAGGTAATTCGTGGGGTTGTATACCCGTCAACGCATAAATTCCCAACATTCCCACCGCATAAACATCACTCGCTAACTTTGGTCTTCCTGCGGTTTGTTCACTAGGCATATAACCAGGAGTACCAATAGTAACGGTTAAAATAGTTTGACCTTGGGCATTTACCCTCATCGTTTCTTTTACCGCCCCAAAGTCAATTAACATAATTTTACCATCACCACTGCGACGCATGATATTTTGGGGTTTAAGATCGCGGTGAATAATATTTTGTTGATGGACAAAAATTAAAACTTCTAAAATTTCTCTGAGTAACTTTTTCACCTGATTTTCAGGTAACTTATTTTTAGGATAAACTTCCCTAGTTAAATCTTGACCGTTAACAAATTCTTGAACTAAATAAAATTCATTATTTTCTTCAAAATAAGCAAAGAGTTGCGGAATTTGATGATGAGTTCCTAACTTCTGTAATGCTTCTGCTTCCTGTGCAAATAACCTTCTAGCGATAGGTAAAGCTGCTGCGGTGTTGGGTGGTTTAATTTGCAGATGTTTCACCACACACTGAGGATGGTTAGGTAAATCTAAATCTGCTGCTAGGTAGGTATCACCAAAAGCACCGCTACCCAAAACGCGGATGATTTCATAGCGTTGACGCAGTTTGACACCCATAAAGCAGTGATTTACTGAGGATAAGCAGATACAGTAATTATTTTGTCACATTCTTTGAGTAAAGGCAATATAACAGGACTTACGCACAAAATTGATCATCCGGGCTGGGTGTAGGGTGTGGGGTGTAGGGTGTAGGGGTTTTTTTCTTTGATCAACCTATCCTCCGAAAACCTTATTTTTTCGTTTTTTTGCGTAAGTCCTATATAAATAACCCAGATCCTTTACGTCTTCAAAAATGCAGGTATCTTAAACTATTTCTCTGTGTCCTCTGCGGTTCGTTAATAAAAAAAGAAATCTAAAGAAATCTTGAATGCACAATCATCAAAAATCCAGTGCGTTACACTGTCGCTAACACACCCTACATATATCAATCAAAAATCAAAAATCAAAAATCAAAAAATTATTTTATGCCAAAGTAGTTAAACCATGCAAATAGTCTTGCAGTTGTCTTGCATGGTCATGAGACATTTTGGGTTGAGGTAAACAACTAGGTTCAAAAGCTTTAATTTCCATCACTTCCAAATCATCTTTAACCTTCATTTCTCCTTGTACTTCTGCTTCCACAACAATACAAATAGAATGAATTCTTGGATCACGATCTGGTGAAGAATAAACTCCCACCAAGCGCCGGATTTTTAGTACATCCAGTCCAGTTTCTTCCATTAACTCTCGACGCACTGCATGAGGAATATCTTCTCCCCAGTCCACCATACCACCAGGTAAAGACCAACAACCATCATCTCTCCGTCGAATCAATACTATTCGACCATCAGGTAAAATTGGAATCACACTAGTACCAGTAATGGGATGACGAAATATAATACCCAAAACCGTTTGTCCAAAGTGCCATAAACTGCGTGTGGACTGAATCACTGGCATAAAAAAAGTAATAATATTCAAGCTGCAAATTTTAGATTGTAGTTGGTTATTTCCCTAATAAAATAGAGACTGAGTTCTGTTGTCTGTAAACATGGTTTAGTGAGAGATTTTCTTGTAGATGATATACGTATAATACATCAATTTTACTATTTACTAGACATGATTGAATAGCAAAAATTTATAATACGTATATCCATAAATCAACAAAGATGATTAAATTCATCCCGCTGTTTTGTGTCTTCATTTTGTGTTTTCATTCTCAGCCAAGATAAAATAGATAACTCGACAGTTTTAAGTGTTTCCTGATTTTCAAGACTATTAGCTGGTATTAGTTTGATTGACAGCAATAATAAATACTAGGGTATGTAACTATATTCCGGCTGTTTTAATAAAAATTGAAATGCGGAGATTACGAATTTTTTAGCTGTCATAAGATTCTGAGTACATAACGGCGGAAATAACTCAACCATTCCCAATCACTGAAACGCTTACTCTGTATTCATTTTGAATTTTGAAACCATGGTAGTACTAGTTGGTGTATGAAAATTGCCAAACTGAGAAACCCGATGAAATTTGTTGTTTGTGCTTTAGGGTTTTAGCCTATTCTCTGAGTAAATATCAATCTAGCTTGACAGCAAATATCTGAGTACGCTAAGATGGTATGCTGTTTAAAGTGTTGATATTTACTGCACTAGGCGAAAAATAATCCCGACCGCTTTATAGTCTAGGGAAACGGAGTCTATGGTTTCATAACCTAATACCCGATTGACCCAAGGCATGAGATAAATAAATATCTATGCTTTTAGGAACTATATCAATAACGTCGGTAGCTGATATTGCCTACGTAATGCCTAGATGTCGATTTTTTGTTGTTTATTCATGAGGTGAATATGGCCAAGCGCCGCAACCCGAAAAAAGAAAAGGCGCTACGGAACCAGGCTTATGCCAGAAAGTTTCGTAAACGGACTACGACAGGAAGAATGCAAAGAAGGTTCCAACAAAGACCACCTAAGAGTGAAGATGAAGAAACAGGAGCAGCAGCAATGGATGCAGCTGATTAAATTAACTGTTTAAATATTTCCTCTGGGATTAATTTGCTATATTTGGGCGTACATTTATCTTTATTTGTACGCCCTTGTTTATAGCAGGTGACAGGTGACAGGTCATAGGTGACAGGTGACAGGTCATAGGTGAGAGGGAATAGGTGATAGGTGAGAGGGAATAGGTAATTAATACATTATTCTCCTGAAGCCCCTCTGCTTGCCTCAATGTTAGGACTTACGCAAAAAAAAGAAAAAATAAGGTTTTCGGAGGATAGGTTCATCAAAGAAAAAAACCCCTACACCCTACACCCCACACCCTACACCCAGCCCGGATGATAAATTTTGTGCGTAAGTCCTGAATGTGTAACTCTTATTGGTTTAACAGCTGATGAGGTCTAGCTAGTTAACTTGAGTACGGGCTTTGATAATAGCTTGTCTCACTTGTGCAAAACCAGTACCACCGTAGCTGTTGCGGGATGAAACTACTTGATGAGGTGATATAGCTTCATAAATATCCGCTGCAAAGGCTGGATGTAGTTGTTGCCATTCTTCTAAGGTTAAGTCTTTGAGCAGTTTACCTGCTGCTATACTGGTTTTTACTACCTTACCGACGAGGTTATAGGCTTCCCGGAAGGGTACTCCTCGTGCTGCTAGATAATCTGCTACATCTGTAGCGTTAGAAAAGTCTTCTGTAACCGCTTGTGCTAGTCGCTGGGTACGAAATTCTAAGCCTTCTTGCAGCAAAATAGTCATGGCTTCTAGACAGGCTTTCACAGTATTCACGCTGTCAAATATGCCTTCTTTGTCTTCTTGCAGGTCTTTGTTATATGCCAGGGGTAGACCCTTCATAATTACTAACATCGCCTGGAGATGACCAAAAACACGCCCTGTTTTCCCTCGTACTAATTCTGGCACGTCCGGGTTTTTCTTTTGGGGCATGATGCTAGAACCTGTAGCACAGCTATCTTTGAGGGTGACAAAGCGAAATTCTTCTGAAGACCAGAGAATAACTTCTTCTGAGAGTCTGCTGAGGTGAACCATGATCAGACTTGCTGCACAGAGAAATTCTATGGCAAAATCTCGGTCGCTGACTCCATCCAAGCTATTGGCATAAATATCATCAAAATGCAGTAGTTTGGCGCTGTAATGCCTGTCAATAGGGAAAGTTGTTCCTGCTAAAGCACCACAACCCAAGGGGGAAATATTCACCCGTTGGAAAACATCTCCTAAGCGTTCCCAGTCCCGTTGTGCCATTTGAAAGTATGCCAAGAGGTGGTGAGCTAAACTGAGGGGTTGGGCGCGTTGGAGGTGAGTATAGCCAGGAATTAGGGTTTCAACGTTTTTTTCAGCGATGTCAAGTAAAACTGTTTGAAATTCCCGTAAATGCTGGCGAATTTGTTGGATTTGGTCGCGCAGATAAAGTCTAGTATCAGTTCCTACTTGGTCGTTACGAGAACGGGCGGTATGTAACTTTTTACCAACATCACCAACAATTTCCGTCAGTCGCTTTTCTACAGCAAAATGTACATCTTCAGCATCAATACCGGGCTGAAATTTACCTTGTCGGTATTCTTGACGAATTTGTTCTAACCCTGTAACTAATTGCTCTCCTTCTTCTGAGGAAATAATTCCTGTGTGAGCCAGCATTTGAGCATGAGCTTGAGAACCAGTGATATCATATTCTATCAGTTCAATATCAAAAGTTATACTGGCATTAAAACGAGCGATCGCTGGATGTAGTGCAGATTCAAATCGCTGGCTCCAAGTTTGTTTTTCGGTCATAAATTTAGAAGGAAGAGGAAAAAACAATTTGTGATTTTAGACTTTAAAGTACCATCAATTCAAAATCTAAAATCCCAAATTATCTTAACCATAACTGGTTAAACTCTTAAAAACATAGCCGATAATTATACCAATCAAAGTTGCCCAAATTTGCCCAGTTTTGACAAAGTTATTCCAAGCACCTTGCATCTGACCGATAACATCTGGATCTTTTACATTGGTGTAATCAGCAGCTAGAAAGATAAGATCGAAATGCAAATTTCCTAAGACGGGAAATACAATATCATGCAGATGTTCCATAATCTTCAGCCCCAAGGGTTTACTTATAGACTGTTCTCAAGAATTGCCGTAACTAGTCTCATAGCTAATCACCGCAATTATACAGAGTTTTTACTGTATTAGCTTACTAACTTTGAGATGCCAAGCGTAATTTTTCTGAAGTTCTTAAAATTTGTCCTGCTAAAACTGCTGCACCAAAGCCATTATCAATATTAACTACTCCCACACCCGCTGCACAGGAGTTAAGCATTGTCAATAGTGGGGCTAAACCCGAAAAGCTCGCACCATAGCCGATGCTAGTGGGAACGGCAACTACTGGGCAATCTGCTAAACCCGCTACCACACTGGGTAAAGCCCCTTCCATACCCGCAACAACAATTAATACCGAAGAGGATTCTAGCAGGTAACGGTGACTAAGTAACCGGTGAATTCCCGCTACGCCCACATCCCAAAGACGCTGGACACGGAAACCAGAAAGTTCTGCGGTGACTGCGGCTTCTTCTGCTACAGGTAAATCAGCGGTTCCCGCAGAGAGAATACCGATTTGTCCTGGGAATTTGATTTCGATTTCTGGGGGAGTAATGGCACAAATTCTTGCCAATTCGTAGTATTTAAGACCTCTGACTTTTTTTTGCAGTTCAGCGTAAACTAACGGTTCTATGCGGGTTGCCATGACTACAGAAGTCTTCTGGCGCATCACTTCTATAATCTGCACAATTTGATCGATAGTTTTACCAGGCCCCCAAATCACTTCTGGAAAACCTGTTCTTAACTGACGATGGTTATCTATTTTGGCAAACTCACCGACAGATTCATAAGCTAGGTCTTTGAGTGAGTTAAAGGCTATATCAGGGCTTATTTTACCATTGGCAACCGCTTCTAGGAGCGATCGCAAAGCTTCAGGTTGAGTCATTCAATTTTAGATTTTAGATTTTGGATTTTAGATTTTGGATTTTAGATTGATATTTTGGTAACGCTTAATTGGTGAGATGCGGACTATTCCCTTCTTGCTGTCACCTGTCACCTATCACCTATCACCTGTCACCTACTTTGTGATTTTAATTTCATGAATGTTCCAGAATGGACCACCCAAAGCCGAAAACTTAATCCCTTCAAAACGGTTTCTTACTGCGGACAGAGAATAGGAGTTTACCAAATAAATAAACGGTAAATTTTCCTGTGTTAATCGCTGACTTTCTGCGTAAATTTCTTTAACTTTTGCTTCATCAAATTCCTGTGCGCCTTGAATATAAAGTGCATGAATCTGAGCTTCCCAAGGTGCAACTTTCCAGCCTTCTATTGGCTTTTGTCCTGGTTGGGGTTTTTGATTAAACATATGTAAACCACCTTCAGGAGACCATACATTAGCTCCATCATTTGGTTCTAATCCACCAGTTAATCCGATTAAAGATGCTTCCCAATCTAAAGTATTAGATAGTTTATCTGTAAAAGTATTCCATGCTAGAGGAGTAAAATCAACTTGAATACCAATTTTACTCAAGTCCTGTTTAATTTGCGAACCCATTGCTTCACGAATCTTGTTTCCAGCATTGGTAAGTAAAGCAAATCTGACCAGGTTTCCTTGAGCATCTTCTAGTTGATTTTGAGCATTGTATTTAAATCCTGCTTTGAGTAATATTTCCTTGGCTTTTGCGGGATTATAATTGTAAACTTTTAACCCTTGTTCTGGAGAAAGATAATAGGGACTTTGGACAGAAATCGGTGAATTTTGCGGCTTACCTAAACCACGATAAATATTATTAATCATGGTTTGTCTATCAATTGCATAAGCCACAGCTTGGCGAAAGTCTACATTATTAAACCAACGTGATTTAATTGGCTCTACTAATGGTTTACCATTTCTTTTGCCTTGATTTAAATTAAAAAATACAAAACTTGTACTTGTAGATGGACCACCATTATAAATTTGGAAATTACCTTGTTTTTCTTGTGCTTTCAGCAAAGAGAAATAATCAGGTGTCACCCCTACAGAATCTAAACCACCAGAGCGAAATTGTAACAAAGAGGTATCTGTTGATTCGACAATTTGCCAAACAATACGCTCAATATAAGGTTGGGGTTTACCTTCAGCATCTTTACGCCAATAATAAGGATTACGACGGAAAATTATTCGTTGACTGGTATCATAACGTTCTAGTTTATAAGGACCATTAACAATTATTTGCTCAGGTGGAGTATCCACACCCCATATTGTCAGAAATTTCGGTTTACCATCTTGATCTTTTGTTTTTATGGATTCTCTTAATATATGAGCAGGTAAAATAGCCGCACCAGCACTTTGTAAGAAAGGTCTAAAAGGTTCGGGTACACTAAATTCTACCCTTCTATTATCCACTTTTTTCACAGTTGGTAATTTGCGTTCTTTACCAATTCTCAAAATATCTCTAACATCAGTGGGTATGTCTTCATTTAGATAAATATCGTTATAGGTAAAGACGACATCATCTACTGTTAATGGTTTACCATCTGACCATTTTAAAGTATCCTTTAAAGTGAAAGTTATTTTTAATTTATCATCAGAAACTTCCCAGGATTCAGCTAAATTTGGTTCTAGTTCACCAGTGAGGGGATTTTGATTGAGTAATCCCTCATAAGTATAACCGAAAATATTAGGAGATTCGGGACTTAGGGCATAGTTAAAGGTTGTAGGAACACTGAGAATACTCGTGACTAATTGCGGTACTTCTTGACTGGCATTACTTTTGAAATTACTGTGATTGCAACCTGTGATTGATAATACTGTGAAGGAGAGGATAGTGATGATTAATAAAAGGCTTTTTGTGTGGTTGAGAATGTTTTTAATAAATGCCATAATTTCACTAATAGAAATATTATTTAAGTTGATGAACTAGAATTAACCCATTGAAGAAAATATTGTGCCTTGGTAAAATATTTAATACCTGCTTTGCGTAAAGATTCTTTTACTTCTGGTTTACCAAAGTCCTCTTTATTATCGCTAATAAATGCTTTTTTTTCTTGAGAATGTGAATCCGCATGATTTAAAATACATCTTAAGATTAAGTTATCCATGATATCGTTTTTGACTAACAATGTTTCTGGTTGAGTTAACATTATTCTACAAGTATGCTGGAGTTGATCATCGGGTAGAAATATACTTTCTGCCTGAGAATTTTCTCCATCAATAGCACTGGAAAGACGATATTGAATATCATTAAGCAATGAATCATTATCATTTTTTGCTTGTTCTAAATTGTTAATTAAAGATATAGCATTAGCAGAAGATCGATCACGTTTAGCTTCTTTAATTTTATTTTCTATTTCCATTTTAAAAGACTTTATTGCTTGTTTCTCTATCTTGAATACAGATACAGCTTCAACATAACAAATATTTGGTACAAATATACGTACTTCATTAGGTGGGTTATATAGTAAATTTTCTGCTTCTGGATCTTGCCCTTTAGCAATAGCCATTAAAAAATTAGTTTCTATGTAAAGTATTGTCACCTTAATCTACCTGATAATTAAATTCTCTATATTTTTTATTCATCATTGTGCGAATAAGTATCTCCCCCTTCTATTTTATCCAATAATTCAATCTCTTGTAATTGGTTAGATGCTGGTGGTTTGTCTGATTTCCAGTGATAAGCTAAGTCTCTTAACCAAGATTCTACTAGTGTTTTCAAATAGAACGCAAATATTTTATGCTTCTTGTCTTTAAAATCGCTGTCATAAGTGCTGAGAATCTCAGCAGTTTCTAGCTTTAATGGACTATTTTGTGTTGTACCATTTTTGTACTGAAAAATAGTGATATTGTCTAATTCAGCCAGCATTGCAAAACGAATTTTTTGAGAATTCTGTAAATATAATTGTGTAATTTTTGATAAATTACTTTTTTTGTCTTCGTCGTGTATTTTTTTTGCTTTTATGTCAACCAATAGTGCTATTTGCTGATTTTTATCTAATACAACAATATCTGGATAAGACAGAAGCAATAATCTTTCTATTTTTTCCGGTGAATCAAATTCATTATTCCAAATACTGGATATCAGCCTTAATTTAACTAATTCTTCCGGTTTATCTAAACTAAACATATAGCAATCCTCCTATTAATTAATCACCTGATACCAACAAAACTACAGCATAGGCACAAATACCTTCTTCTCTACCTGTGGGACCCAATTTCTCATTAGTAGTAGCTTTGACACCAACTTGATTGGGTTCTAATTCTAAAACCGCTGCTAATTTCTCCCGCATGGAATTAATATGTGGTTTTAATTTGGGACGTTCTGCCACAACCACAGAATCAATATTGCCGATTTTCCAACCTTGCTCACGAATTAACTGATGAACTTGTTTTAATAGTACAAGACTATCAGCACCTTTCCATTGGGGATCAGTAGGTGGGAAATAATGGCCAATATCGCCTAAAGATAATGCTCCCAGTATTGCGTCCATAATTGCGTGGGTGAGGACATCAGCATCACTGTGTCCTAATAAACCCAGTTCATGAGGAATGTGAACACCGCCTAAAATTAAATTGCGATCGCTCACCAATCTGTGAATATCGTAGCCGTTACCAATTCTGATGTTCATAGTCATTAGTCCTTAGTCATTAGTCATTGGGCATTGGGTTATTAATCTTCCCCTGCCTCCCCTGCCTCCCCTGCCTCCC
>NZ_LUFH02000033.1 GCF_001586785.1 Sphaerospermopsis aphanizomenoides BCCUSP55 | reverse complement strand
AGTAGTCGTGAAAAATAAATTTTATAGTTAGGAGAGGTAATAGGGAAGAGGGAATAGGGAATAGGTAAGGAATACAGACATTTTTGTTTTCAATCAATATGTACAATTAATTTTGCTTGGGTACTTATGTAGAAACTACAAATCATTGGTTAGAAGAAATTGGTTTAGGTTTAACTTTATGGGAGGGAGAGTTTGAAGGAATAAATGATACTTGGTTACGTTGGTGTGATCAAGATGGTAATGTTTTGATGACTGGTGATGAAAGAGCGAAAAAAGCTGAACAACGCGCTCAATTATTAGCAGAAAGATTGAGGGCTTTGGGTGTAGATCCTGATAGTATTTAAAAGTTATTTTTTACTGATATTATCTCGTTCCCAGTCTCCAGACTGGAAATGCTATCAGGAGTCTTTGACTCCAGTTTAAAACAAAAGGCAGAACTTTTTAACATTCATTTCCATACAGAGTATGGGAACGAGAAATTAACGATAGTTTAAAACATTAACACTATTTTATTAGCTGTATTAGCAATGTTTCAATCCCTAATAGGGATTAATTGAAATTGCAATAAGCACTAATTTAAGAAGTTTTTTGAGTTCAGCACGTTTCAATCCCTAATAGGGATTAATTGAAATTGCAATGCGCTAGAAGTCGATGCCAAAAAAATGGCAGTGAAAGTTTCAATCCCTAATAGGGATTAATTGAAATTGCAATATTCTGCTGATTCTTGGGCTATTTTTTCATGCAGCGTTTTAATCCCTAATAGGGATTATTTGGAATTGCAATTTAATTGGTAAAGAGCCTTCAGCGAAGCTAACACTCGTTTCAATCCCTAATAGGGATTATTTAGAATTGCAATCTATTCAGGGATTTTATACTGATTTGTTGGAAATATTTGGTTTCAATCCCTAATAGGGATTATTTAGAATTGCAATTGGGGATGTTCTGAAAATTATTGGTGTTCCTGGTGCGACGGCGTTTCAATCCCTAATAGGGATTATTTAGAATTGCAATTTGTAATTGCCCAGATGCCAGTAATGAAGCCAAGAAAGTTTCAATCCCTAATAGGGATTATTTAGAATTGCAATAGGTTTAATGTAGTATGCTCAAATTCAGGGTATCCGTTTCAATCCCTAATAGGGATTATTTAGAATTGCAATAGAAGCTTTCCAAGAAGAATCCGCCAAAAGATTCCACGTTTCAATCCCTAATAGGGATTATTTAGAATTGCAATTTTGATAATTCACCAAGTGCTATCTTATCTGAAGTAGCCAATGTTTCAATCCCTAATAGGGATTATTTAGAATTGCAATATGCTACACGCTGCTAAATTAGCAGGTCACTTTACAAATGAGTTTCAATCCCTAATAGGGATTATTTAGAATTGCAATCTCCTATAAACAACGCATTTGAAAGACAACTCAAAAAAATAGCTGTTTCAATCCCTAATAGGGATTATTTAGAATTGCAATATTATCAAAATCCCAATGCCACATCAACCACATATCTTTGTTTCAATCCCTAATAGGGATTATTTAGAATTGCAATATTTGAATTTATTGTTTCTTCTTCTTGAGCTAAGTTTCAATCCCTAATAGGGATTATTTAGAATTGCAATTTACAATCTTTCCGCCTTGTTGTTAATAGGGAATAAAAAATGTTTCAATCCCTAATAGGGATTATTTAGAATTGCAATCAATGAATTAGCCCCCGCTTGGTGTGCCTCCGGAATCGTTTCAATCCCTAATAGGGATTATTTAGAATTGCAATAAGGGGCGCTACAGCATTAAATTCGGTGATATCAAGGCAATTGTTTCAATCCCTAATAGGGATTATTTAGAATTGCAATTTCTACTGTTTGCATAAATAATTCTCCAAAGTGTTTTCATCGTTTCAATCCCTAATAGGGATTATTTAGAATTGCAATTTTATCGGAAATTATTTAGGCGCAATACCTACAATTTTTGGTTTCAATCCCTAATAGGGATTATTTAGAATTGCAATAGCGGTAGGCTGAAACCCTTTATATATGTAGTTTTCAAGGTACAGTTGCGCGGATGAGATCATGATAGTCCATTTCAGGAATCGTGTCAAGAAGAAAAACGGCTGAAACCCTTACTGGGTAAAGTGCGCGGGTGGTTCAAGAGCAGAAAATCAACCAAAGCCTGATGTAGATTTGATTTCAGCCATTTTTTAATCAACCAAAATTTTTACACCCACCCATCCGCGCATCAACCAATGGAGTGCTTCAGAATCTCTGTGTCTTTAGACCGGGCAGTGTCAAAAAATACCGCTATATCAATTGTCAATCATTTAAAAACTCTCGTATCCTTGCCAAATAAGTTTCTGGGTCTTCCAACATGGGAAAATGGGCAGTATTAGGAATCACTGCAAATTCAACTTTTTCATTTAGTGCTGCTGCTTGTCGTCCCATTTCTGCGGGAATAATAATGTCATATTCCCCCGCCACCAGCAATGTTGGTACTGTTAATTTCGTGAATTCCTGGGGCATTAATTCCGCTTGTTCTTTACTTACAGAAGCGAAAATAGTGCCTAAAGCTGCATCATAATCAGCATCAATAAAATCTTGTAAAAAAGCTTGTCTCTCCGATTTAGGAATAGGACTATGGAGAAATCTCGCCATAAACATCTTGTCAGCTAAGGGTATTTTCCCTAACCATTTAGGACGGAATTTAACTACTAGTCCACCAAATTTATAAAAAGCAGCAAAGGCTTTCTCGTCATATTCAAAAATGCCACTACAGGTTAAAATTCCCTTACACACTCGTTCAGAATAACGATTAAAAAATAAAGTAGCAATAGAAGCGCCCATTGAATGAGCATTAATATAAACTCGCCGAAGTTGCAACCCATCTAACAAAGCCGCCAAATCTTCAGCATATTCATCTAATTCATAACTTAACTCTTTAATATCCTCAGCATTTTTCTGGCTGGGTTGAGCATGAGAACGCCCAAATCCTCGCATATCATAGAGTAAACAATCAAATTCTGGTAATAAAGCCTCAGCTGTACTTCGCCAATATCTAGAAGAACCAGCCCAACCATGAATAAAAACCATCACAGGCTTAACTGCACTTGATGGTTGTTTCATCCACTCGTAATAATGCTCAACGCCACAAACATTGATATAAGCCATAGTTTTAAGGGAACAGGGAACAGGGAACAGGGAACAGGAAACAGGTAAATTCTTAATTCTGAACTCCTGAACTCCTGTTAGCGTACGCTCCTCGCGGAGCGAGGCACTCCTGAACTCCTTCCTATGCTGATTCTGGTTTGGGTAGTGAAGATGGATGTACTAGTAGTTCCGCAGTAGAACGTTTTTCCACCATTTCCCTTGTTACTGTGCAGCGAGTGACATCTTTACGAGAAGGCAACTCATACATCACATCTAACATTAATTCTTCCACAATACCCCGTAGCGCCCGCGCCCCAGTTTTGCGTCGATAAGCTTCTTGAGCGATCGCTTTTAAAGCATCTGGTTTAAAATCTAACTGGACGTTATCCATCTTCAGCAGTTTTTGGTACTGCTTCACCAAAGCACTACGTGGTTGGGTAAGAATCGCCATTAGCGCCTCTTCATCCAGAGGATCTACTACAGCTACCATTGGCAACCGCCCGATAAATTCGGGAATCATGCCAAATTTCACCAAATCATCCGGTTCTAGATGACGCAGTGTATCTGCTGCCCGTTTTTCTTTCGATTGACCTTCTCCCGATTGGACAAAACCAATTGACTTTTTACCCACTCTCTGATCTACAACTTTTTCCAACCCAACAAAAGCCCCACCACAAATAAACAAGATGTTACTCGTATCAATTTGGATACAGTCTTGATAGGGGTGCTTGCGTCCGCCTTGGGGGGGAACATTGGCAGTTGTTCCTTCCAACATTTTCAGCAAAGCTTGTTGTACACCTTCACCGGAAACATCTCTGGTAATTGAGGTATTTTCACTCTTGCGGGCAATTTTATCAATTTCATCAATGTAGATGATTCCCCGCTGTGCTTCCTCCACATCCAAATCTGCCACTTGTAAAAGTCGCAGCAAGATATTTTCCACATCTTCTCCCACATACCCTGCTTCTGTTAAAGTTGTGGCATCAGCAACAGCAAAGGGTACATCAAGAATTTTGGCTAGGGTTTGTGCTAACAGGGTTTTACCGCAACCAGTCGGGCCCATCAATAAAATATTGGACTTTTGAAGCTCTACCGCATCGTCTGCCCCACCTTTACCATTACCTTTAGACTGGACAATAGCCAACCGCTTGTAGTGATTATAAACAGCGACTGACAACACTTTTTTGGCTTCATCTTGACCAATAACGTGTTCGTCTAAATATTTTTTAATTTCTCTAGGTTTGGGTATTTGATTAAATGAGAGATTGGCAGAACGAGTACGGCGTTTTTGAGGTGGTTCTGACCGTGGCGCTGGTTGGGAAGCAGCACCATTCGTATCCAGCAACTCCTCATCTAAGATTTCATTACACAAGTCAACGCATTCATCGCAGATGTAGACTCCCGGACCCGCGATTAATTTACGCACCTGCTCCTGAGACTTGCCGCAAAACGAACATTTTAAATGGGAGTCGTACTTAGTCATACCAAGCCTCTTATTTCAGAATGGTGACGTTTTCCCCTGCTGTGGGGAGATTTTGTCGAGAAATAACCTGATCGATTAAACCGTAGTTTTTTGCCTCTTCCGCCGACATGAAAAAGTCACGTTCTGTATCTGCTTCGATTCTTTCTAGAGGCTGACCAGTATGTTTGGCCATCAGCTGATTCAACTTACCTTTAATGTAAAGAATCTCTCGTGCTTGAATTTCAATGTCAATTGCCTGTCCTTGAGCGCCACCAAGGGGTTGGTGAATCATAATTCGGGAATCAGGTAGAGACATACGTTTTCCTGGAGTTCCAGATGTTAAGAGAAATGCTCCCATACTGGCAGCTAATCCAAAACAGATGGTAACAACATCAGGGCGTATTTGTTGAATTGTATCATAGATTGCCATTCCTGCGTAGACAGAGCCACCAGGGGAATTGATGTACAATTGAATATCTTTTTCTGAGTCTTCCGCATCCAGGAATAGCAATTGAGCCACAATTGAGTTGGCTACAGTATCATCTATTGGTGTTCCCAAAAAAATAATCCGTTCTCGGAGCAGGCGGGAGTAGATGTCAAAAGCCCTTTCTCCCATACCCGATTGTTCTACCACCATCGGTACGATGTTGTTGGGGCTGCCGTAGCTACAGCTAATGCCGATGGGACTTAAGCTACTGATGGGGTAATTTCCCGACTGCGATACAAGCATACAAGAATATTTAACAATAAGTTGGACAGAGTTTGTCGCCTTTATGGCTGATATTGCGAGAATTTGAATTTGTATTTGAGCTATGTGTTAACCATTATGCCTTATTTGAATTCTTATCGCAGAAGAGAGGAGTTCAGGAGTTCAGGAGTATGGCTTACGCCACGCTTCGCTATCAGGAGTATGGCTTACGCCACGCTTCGCTATCAGGAGTATGGCTTACGCCACGCTTCGCTATCAGGAGTTCAGGAGTAAGAGGAAAGAACGAAAATTTCCCCTGCCTCCCCTGCCTCCCCTGCTCCCCTGCTTTCCTCACTGTCACCTGTCACCTGTCACCTGTCACCTATTCCTCCGATGAATCAGTTTCTTCTTTTGTGCTTAAAGAACCTGCGGGGACTAGTTCTACGGTGGAGTTATTTAACAGCCAATCTAGGATTTTGTCGTTGGCTAGTTCCTTTTCCACTACTGATTGCAGTCTAATGGGATCTATTTCCTCATCAGTGTATTGTTCTAAAATTTCTTTGACTCTAGCTGCAACTTCTTCTGGTGTAACTTGGATGGATTCGCGTTTGCCGATTTCTTCGATGGCTAGGGAACGTTTCAGGCGTTCAATCGCTTCTGGCTGCGATCGCTCTCTTAATTGGGGAATAATATCTTGGGTAAACAGTTTTCTCACGTCTAACCCTTGCTCTGACAGTTTCATTGCTGTTTGTGTGAGCATGGCATCGACTTCTTGGTCAATTAAGGTTGCCGGCAAGTCAATTTCTACTTGCTTGAGCAGTTCTGCTAACAAAGCTTCTTGCTTGTTGGCTTTGGTTTGGTCTTCGGCTTCTTTTTGATATCTTTCTTCTAAAGATGCCCGCAGTTCTGCTAAAGTCTCAAATTCACTCACTTCTTGAGCAAATTCATCGTTCAATTCGGGTAGTTCTTTTTCTTTGATTTCTTTGAGTGTGACTGTGAACAGTGCAGGTTTACCAGCTAACTCTTGGTTAGCATAGGGGTCTGGAAATTGAGCCGAAATTTCTCTGGTTTCTCCAGGGTTCATGCCCACCATACCGGAGACAAAACCAGGGATAAACTTATCTTCTTGTAACTCAACTTGAAAATCAGTTGCTTCTCCACCGGGAATAGGTGTAGGTTCTGTAGATTCGTCTTCACCTTCCGCTTTGGTGATCACACCTTTAAAATCAACTACAGCTACATCACCAATTTGGGCTGCACGTCCTTCTACGGGAATCAGAGTTGCCATCTGTTGACGTTCTCTGTCTATGACGGTATCAACCCTTGTGGAATCGTACTTGATTTCTTCTGCTTGAACTTGAAAACCTGTGTACTGCTTAAGAACGACTTCTGGTTCAACATCAACAGCAGCTGAAAAAGTCAGGGCTTTTCCTGGCTCATAATTATTGATCAATTCATCGAAGGAGGAGCGTAATCGCGGTTGACCAATAGCGTTAATGGCTTCTTGTTTAACTGCTTGCTCAACTACTTCGGGAATTAGTTCTTCTAGTGCAGATGCTTTGATCCGACTGACACCAAGGCGCTGTAATAATATTGGCCGGGGTACTTTGCCTTTGCGAAACCCAGGAATACTTACAGTACCACTTAAATTTTTAACGACCTGTTCGTATTTTTGTTTGGTAATTTCTGGTGTAATCTCTATTTCTAGTCCAATTTGGCTTTTTTCAAGTTTTTCCTGGGTAACTTTCATGCTTTGTCTCTGTTGTTTCTTGTTTTCATTTTGAGAGTACACACAAGCAGGGTAGCGATCGCCTTCTGCACTTGATGTCTCACGGTGCGGATTCAGTTATGTCTTTTTAGCATAATCAAATCCAAGGGAGGGGTCTAGTGCGCCCTTGGGCAGATATCCAGTTTACTGCCAATAGCACAGGACTTAACACTTTGATTGTAATATCTTTACTGACCAGCCCCTCCGGTGCGGGGTGTGGGGTGTGGGGAAGAAAAAGCCTCTACTTTTAAGTATGGAAACAGAAAAAAGATGTATTTTGAGGCGCGTAGTGCGAAAAATACAGCGTCCTTGCTTGAAACCCCTGATTGTAATTATGGGACTCCCTACACCCCACACCCTACACCCTTTTCACTTTGCTCTGGAAATGGTACTCATATTGCTCACTATGTGATATCCTGTCAACATAAGTAGCTCTTGGATTCAAGCTATAATATATAGGATATAGGTGTGTAAACCATAATGGAACAATATTGCTTATCTCTCCTGTCAATATAGCTTAGTTTGTGCTGATGATTTTGATCTATTATTTTGGATCATAGTATATTGTTGTTACCAGGGACTTAGCCTTGTAGGTATGATCAGAAGAAAATATCCAGATTTAATACTCTAGCATTTTTCTGTAAATCCACAGTTTGTTGTATGTTAATGTATGATGCAAAAAATAAACATTAAATCTTAATTATTGTAAACTGAAATAAATTTATTATTTGAAGTAGAAAAACAATACTAGCTGCTTGCTTGATATATCTATAACAAAATCAGCCAAATGTTATTGAGTATTGAAATGCAATTGATTTTATAGATATTCGCATTATTAAATACTCTAAATTGTATAAAAAAAGTTGCTAATTACCTCTTAAAGGAGGACGTGAATTTGTCTAAATCCTATCGTGTAGCTATTTTGGGTGCGACTGGTGCTGTTGGCACAGAGTTGATGGAATTACTGGAAAACCGGAATTTTCCCATTGCTGAGTTAAAATTGCTGGCATCAGAACGAAGTGCGGGCAAAAAACTCAAATTTAAAGGAGATGAGATCCCCATTGAGGCAGTTAGCGATCGCTCTTTTGATCATGTTGACATAGTGTTGGCTAGTGCTGGTGGTGGGACATCCAAAACCTGGGCTGGAGTAGCTGTGGAAAAAGGCGCAGTCGTAATTGATAACTCCAGTGCCTTTAGGATGAACCAAGAAGTTCCCTTGGTAGTACCAGAAGTGAATCCCCAAGCGGCGGCTAATCATAGAGGCATTATTGCTAATCCTAACTGCACAACAATTTTAATGACATTGGCAGTATGGCCATTGCACAAAAGTAAACCAGTAAAAAGGATTGTGGCAGCTACCTATCAATCAGCTAGTGGTGCTGGTGCCAAAGCAATGGAGGAAGTAAAAATCCAAACCAGTGCTATATTACAAGGACAACAACCAGTAGCTGAGGTCTTACCCTACCCGTTGGCGTTTAATTTATTTCCCCACAATTCCCCTATGACTGATTTGGGATACTGTGAGGAAGAACTAAAAATGGTTAACGAAACCCGCAAAATATTTGGTAGTCAAGAAATCAGAATTACTGCCACTTGTGTACGGGTTCCCGTACTTCGCGCCCATTCAGAAGCAATTAACCTAGAATTCGAGACACCTTTTAGTCCAGATGAGGCTAGAGAAATATTAAGTCAAGCCCCTGGTGTAAAATTGGTAGAAGATTGGCAAGCAAATTATTTCCCGATGCCAATAGAAGCCAGTGGTCAAGATGAGGTTTTAGTAGGGAGAATTCGGCAAGATATTTCTCACCCTTGTGGCTTAGAATTATGGCTTTGTGGCGATCAAATCCGTAAAGGTGCAGCCTTAAATGCAGTGCAAATTGCAGAATTATTAATAGAAAAAAATTGGTTGAGTCATTAGTCATTGGTCATGAGTTTGTGACAACTGACAACTGACAACTGACAACTGACAAATCAGGAGTGAAAAGAGGGTGGTAGATTTTGGCACAATTGTAACTGCTATGATTACGCCGTTTAATACAGACGGCAGCGTTAACTATGATGTAGCAGGAAAATTAGCAGCACATTTAGTAAACAATGGTACAGACACCATAGTTGTGTGTGGGACAACAGGTGAATCTCCGACATTGACTTGGGATGAAGAATACCAGTTGTTTGTAGAAGTTTTGCAAGCTGTAGGCAGTAAAGCAAAGGTAATTGCTGGATGTGGTTCTAATTCCACAAAAGAAGCGATCGCGGCCACCGAAAAAGCAGCTAAAATAGGCGTACACGGGTGTTTACAAGTTGTCCCTTATTACAACAAACCGCCTCAAGCTGGTTTATATCAGCACTTTGGGGCGATCGCCAAAGCTTGCCCTGATCTACCGATTTTGTTATACAATATCCCTGGTCGTACTGGTCAAAACTTAAATCCAGAAACAGTTGTGCAGTTAGCGCAAATCGACAACATTGTAGGGATAAAAGAAGCCAGTGGGAATTTAGACCAAGCTAGTGAAATCCGCCGCTTGACACCAGAAGAATTTCAGATTTACGCTGGAGATGATTCTTTAACCTTGCCTCTGTTAGCCGTTGGGGCTAAGGGTGTGGTAAGTGTGGCTTCTCATCTGGTAGGCAATCAACTAAAACAGATGATAGAGTCCTTTAATATGGGGAAAATTCATCTAGCCACGGAGATTCACCTACAACTATTCCCGTTGTTTAAAGCTTTATTTTTAACAACAAATCCTATCCCCATTAAGCAAGCATTAAAACTTCAAGGTTGGGAAGTAGGTTCAGTCCGTCCACCTCTTTTTGAAGCTGACGCAGAAATCTGTCAAAAGTTAGAGGCGGTGATGAACAAACTCAGCTTAATCTAAGCGCCAAAATTTGGGAAGTTGGCTGGATGCTTAGAAATACGAAGTACATGAATTGTTAATTACATTTTGTACTTCATTTACTGGCAATATGCTGTAGTTTACAACTTAAATAGGGCTGCTATATATAGTAGGTAACAAGTAACAGAGTTAAAAGTCTTGAAATGTAGGAGTTTTATGATAGCTATACGTTTTGATACGACTGATAAATCCCTATAAATAATTGGTAATACTTGTGATACCAATTCTCCAAAATTCAGGACAGATGCAAACTCATCAACCCTTGTTAAATCTGTATTTATGAATTTTGAATTTTGAATTTTGAATTTTGAATTTTGAATTTTGAATTTTGAATTGGTATAACTAGGTTGCAATTTAAACATCTGTGCTAGAACTGAGCGATATAAGAATCATTCAGTGTAAATTCCTTTTTATTTATTCAAGCTTGGATATTGTGATTCAACTTTGACTGTTTCTACCTGGCTTAAATAAACATTTGAAGTTTTCTTTCATACAAGAACGCTAACTATCAATTTATCAACAACACACACAATCTCAAGGAGAAAATGGCTAAAAACGAACTTGACTCCGCCCTCAAAATTATTCCTTTGGGTGGCTTGCACGAAATTGGTAAAAATACCTGTGTTTTCGAGTACGAAGATGAAATAGTTCTATTAGATGCAGGTTTGGCCTTTCCCACAGAGGCAATGCACGGCGTGAATATTGTTTTACCTGACACAACATATCTCAGGGAAAATCGCCACAAAATTAAAGGGATGATTGTCACACATGGTCATGAAGACCATATTGGTGGGATCGCTTTTCACCTTAAACAATTTGACATCCCGGTAATTTATGGGCCAAGACTAGCAATGGCAATGCTAGAGGGGAAATTAGAAGAAGCAGGAGTGCGCGATCGCACTGAATTAAGAAGCGTTCTTCCCCGTGATGTAGTCCGCATTGGCAAAGCCTTTTTTGTCGAATACATCCGCAACACCCACTCCATCGCTGATAGTTTTACTGTGGCCATTCACACGCCATTAGGTGTAGTTATCCACACAGGGGATTTTAAAATTGACCACACCCCAGTTGATGGCGAGATGTTTGACCTGCAACGTCTAGCAGAACATGGAGAAAAAGGCGTACTGTGCTTGTTGAGTGATTCCACCAACTCAGAAGTACCAGGATTTACACCATCTGAACGTTCTGTTTATCCCAACCTTGATCGGGTATTCTCTCAAGCCACAGGGCGCTTATTCGTCACTACCTTTGCTTCCAGCGTGCATCGAATCAATATGATTTTGCAACTGGCCAAAAAACACAACCGAGTAGTGACAGTTGTGGGGCGTTCGATGTTAAATTTGATCGCCCATGCCCGGAACTTAGGTTATATCAAATGCGAAGATAATCTTTTCCAACCTTTGCATACTGTCCGTGGTATGCCAGATGAAAATGTGCTGATTCTGACAACTGGCTCTCAGGGTGAAACAATGGCAGCCATGACCAGAATTGCCAACAAGGAACACCCCCACATTAAAATTCGGGAGGGAGATACAGTTGTCTTCTCTGCTAACCCCATTCCTGGTAATACCATTGCGGTGGTTAACACCATTGACAAATTGATGATGCAAGGGGCAAAAGTGGTCTATGGACGAGATAAAGGTGTTCACGTTTCTGGACACGGTTGTCAAGAAGAACAAAAGCTGATGATTGCTTTAACTCGTCCTAAGTTCTTTGTGCCTTTCCATGGTGAACATCGGATGTTAGTTAAGCACGCGGAAACTGCTCAAAGTATGGGTATTCCCGCTGAAAATATGATTATTATTCAGAATGGGGATGTGATAGAACTAACGGAAAACTCCATCCGTGTGGCTGCTAAAGTTCCATCGGGGATTGAACTGGTGGATACTACGAGTTCGGGGATGGTGAGTGCTAAAGTGTTGCAGGAACGTCAACGCATAGCTTCTGAAGGACTTGTGACTATTGCTGCTGCTATTGATTGGAATGGTAAGCTGTTGGCAAAACCAGAAATTCATATGCAGGGTGTAGTGACAAGTATTGAGCGATCGCTTTTACTCAAGTGGGTACAGCAACGCATTGAGGAAATTCTTAGTGTCCGTTGGTCAGAGTTTGTGACGGGTAGCGGACAAAATGATATAGACTGGGGCGGTTTGCAAGAAATGTTAGAGCGAGAGTTGCAGCGTTCTCTACGTCGGGAGTTGCAGTGTCAACCATCTTTGACTTTGTTGATGCAAGTCCCTGATGAACCACCTGCTTCGGTAAAAGCTGCTGCTGATGGTAGAAGACGACGGACTCGTTCTACTGCTGTGGCTTCTTAAAATTTAGCTTACGCAAAAAAGCAGAGGCGCAAAGGTTTTTAGCGTCTTTGCTTTTTTATTGGAAAGCATAATTAGGGGATGCTGATAGCGGAGCGTGGCGTAAGCCATATAAATGCAAAACACTGATAAATTAAGGGATTCAGACTGATAAAAAAGAAAGCAGGTGCAAGGTTTTTAAAACTAGGAGTGGAAATATCGAGCATTTTGAGGGTGAAATCTCAAAAATTTTTGGCTAACAGATAGCCCTTTCCTCTTGCCTCTTGCCTGCCCCCACGAGAAAACTTTTATGCCTAACGGCACGCTATGCGAACAGCAAACCCTAATTACTGCCTTAACCAATAGATAAACAGCATTTATATTGATTTATTATACAGATAATCCTAAGATATATTAAGTTTTGTTAAGGTTACAGCCAAACCCGTCTAAAGGTAGAGGTCTTCATTAAAATTTAAAGTGTGTCAAGTTATCAAAAAGATTCGATTACCAGAGTATCCATTTTTAGGAATTTGGGTTTAACTTGACGTAGTAATACACAGATGATGACTTTAAGAGGCTACTCATACTTTTTAAAGAATTTCCGTCAAAATACGATTTTCCCGGGCAAAGAAATTGTCATATTGTATATTCATCAGTAAGGTGAATACCCTCATAACAAGAGAGGAGTAACCATGAAGGTATTTGAAAGTACCACAAAAAAGATTTTTTTCGCAAGCTGGGTATCACTCCATCAACCAGAAACTAAAAAGGCTGATGTCACTGAGTTACAAGCTTCTCATTTTCAATCAATTGAATCTAAATGGAATTTTCTGGGTCCTTTGCGAAAGTGGTTAGATAACTTAAAAGTAGGCGATCGCCAATTTGCTCATAGGGTGTGTCGATTAATTCCGGCTCAATGTCCTTTTGAGAGAGATGTCAAATTGTTTGGTAGAACACTTTTTCACATTCCGCCAATGTGTAAGCTAAACCCTTTGTATGAAGAAGTAGTAGGTCTAAGATTTCGCGCTCTGTGTTATCTAGCAGATGAGTGCGGCGAAGATATTTCCAGATATTGTTAGTGATGAGTAACGAGTGCTGAGTAACGAGTGATGAGTTAAAAGTACAGAGTCCAGAGTTAAGGGAAAATTTAATTAACTCTGGATTTTTGATTAAGGACAAGCAAGTTGAACATTAATCTTTTACCTTGCTTTGCCATTTTTGAATTGCATCTTGAGCATCTTGGTAAGCGGGTGTGATTTGTGGAACTAATGCAGCGGTGGCAATGGCGGCGCTGAATTCTCCTTGTGCAGCGCGATTTTTAGCTAACTCTAAAATTTGTTCACTCCATTTATTAATAGATGTTTGAGCAATTTCAAAGCCTGGTTGTCCTGGTGGAACTTTTTTCGCAACTTCAATCGCCCGGTTGTAAGTAGAGGCTTGTCCTGGTTGAATCAAGGCATTTGCCGCATCTAACAAAGTTTTATTACTTAGATATAGTTTGGCTTCTAATTGCCATTTTTCAATTGCTGTTTGGGCTTGGGGATAAAGTAATTCGTCTTTGGTAATTAACTCAGCGGTTGCTATAGCATCACTGTATTGTTTTTGTTGAGCGTGGCCTGTAGCTAAATCTAAAATCATCTGATTCCAAACCTGAATATTCTCCTGTGTTTGTTGATAAAGTGGCTCACTGGAGTTAATTTTTTTAGCAGTAGCGATCGCTAATTTCAAATCACTAGGTTCAGTTTCCTTCAGAGACATTTTTTTTAACTCCAAAAGTGCTTGACTACGCTTTTGGGTGTCAGAAGTGGCAGTTATGGCAGCACCAACAGGTTTGATTGTTTCCACAGCAGCAGGAATAGCAGGTAAACTGTTGGAAAAATCCGAGTTAGTAGTATTGTTGATTGGTGGTGATAACTTTTTAAAACGAAAACTAGCCTGATTACGGAGCAGAAAGGTAACAATTAAAGCTACTATCACCATGCTGCCTCCTCCCCATAAAATAAATTGCTTCCAAATGGGTGTGTGTTCCTGAGTTGCAGGTGTGGCGTAGTCTTTAGCTGAGGCGGGAATAAACCTGCGGCCTTGTAATTCTGGGGAAGTAGCGAGGATTTGATTGCTATCTACAGGTAACTTGGCAACTGATGTTTCTGAAGTTTGGTTGAGAGTAGTTTCTGGGGTTTGATTTTTTGCCCACCAAGCTTTATCCGTAGTGGAATTGCGAGAGTCTTTATCTCCCAAGGATGGGGCAGTTAGAGGTACAGCAAAGTTTTCTTCTGGAAAAATTAGTTGTTGTGTTTCCTCATCGTCATCTAATATCAAGATTGGCAAAATATCTGGTGGACTGTTGGGAATGACAGTTACAGGATTTTGGATAGGTCGCCAATGGTGTTGACAAAGTTCTGGAGTCAGGGAACTGACATAGCTTTCTAAATCTTTTAAACTGCTACCTTTGCCAGAACGTAAAGCTTCTAATAAGGCTGCTGTAAAGAATCCGTAACCTAATTCGCTGCTTTCGTGGGAAAATTCCTCTGGTTGACAAGAAAGCATGACAGGCATTTGTAGTTCTTTGGCCATGTCGAGAATTTCTTGACCAACGGGAGCATCTGCTTGTGTGCCAAAAGCACGGTTAATATCAAATATCAATAATGTCTTGAGTTCGGCAACTTGAAGACTTTGCATAACTTGGCGGACTGCGATGCCAGTCTCTACAACCAAATCGGGATCACCGTCTACTGGCATGAGGTAGTCTTTGTCGTTATGGTTGACTCCATAACCACTGAAGAAAAACCAGAGATGGTCTTCAGGTTGCCAAGATGTTGCTGCTAGTTCCTCCAACACAGACAGAATGTTGTCTTTAGTTGGGTAAGAGGTTTTTTCTGCTATTGGTGGCGAGGTATTTGTCATGAGTAGGCAGTTTTGGGGCAAAAAACCTACTTCTGTCACCAAAAATTCCTTTATTGCCTCGGCATCAGTTTGAGCGCAACTTAAAGGTTGAAATAATTCATATTGATTGATGCCAATAGCGATCGCCCAGTAATTTACCATCCCACTCTTTGTCGGTTTTTGTTGGTTTATCTAAAGTAGTGGTTATAACGTTAAGATATCGGAAAATACTTGCATTAGATTAAAATGATGAGTCATATTTTAGGAGGGTTATAAGTTTATGAACAAAATTTACAGTTCATCACCATCATCAATGATCCCCTTTTTATTTATTGGCCGATTTGGCAGGAAAATCCGGATAATTCAGGCTGGAGTTTGGCTTTTATTGGCGTTTCCTCTCTGGGTGGCTACGGAAGCGATATCACCTCAAATTGTGCAAGCTTACACCTCTAGAGTTGATTTAGCTATTGACGCACTACCACAAGAAAATTATGAAACTGTTCTCAGAAGAGCAGAAGCAGTGGCGAGGACTGCGGCGCAACGCAGTTTTGACCAAGATATTTTAGTCACAGAAGTTTCTATAATTGTCACCGTACAAAATCACGGTAGGATCGCCCCAGTTTTAGAGTTAAAAGTAAGTCGTGTGCAATGGAAACAACGTCCTGATGCCCAACGTTGGGCAACTTATTTTAAAACAGCACGATCACTCTTATTATTTGAACCACCAACCATACTCCCTGATCCTGCTCCCATTACAGCAACACCTCCAGCAGCAGCCACACCTCCCAGCAATAATCCTGCTGCACTACCGCCAAATCAACCACCAGGGGAAAAGCGATAAAAGTAGGGTGTAGGGTGTAGGGGAGAATAATCTATTACCTCTTGCCTCTTGCCTCTTGCCTCTTGCCTCTTGCCTTCTGTCACCTGTGTTGAAAAATTTTCAGTTCGTCAGTCAAATTCTATTCCTGATGTCAATTGATGGCTTAGAATAAAAAGGTTGTCAAGAATCACGATATCCGCTATCATGGCTGTTCCTAAGAAGAAAACGTCCAAATCAAAACGAGATAAACGCCGCGCTACTTGGAGACACAAGGCTGCTGTTGAAGCTCAAAAGGCTCTTTCTCTGGGCAAATCAATTTTGTCTGGACGTTCTAGATTTGTATATCCAACTGCTGAAGAAGAAGAAGAAGAGTCATAATCGCTCGTCTAGGAAAAGCACAAACCGCGCAGCAATGGGAGTGCTTTTTCTTTGCTTTTTTCATGGCATAAACTACCAACCGCTAGATGCTGCGTGTTATAGCGGATGTTTTCAGCAGGTAATACCATTTTAGATTTTAGATTTTAGATTTTGGATTTTGGATTTTAGATTGTCCAGAATTTTTTTAATTGGTATTAGGTTTGATGATGTTATAGCCATAGACAGGATGATTAGGACATCAATTGATAATCAAACTCCTGACTCCTGACTCCTGACTCCTGACTCCTGACTCCTGACTCCTGACTCCTGACTCCTGACTCCTGACTCCTGACTCCTGACTCCTGATATATGAAATTTTTTCAGAAACCAAATCCAGCAGAAAGTGAACGGGTTCCTCCTGGCCAACATTTAGCGAAAGGTTTCCCGGTTTTAACTTATGGTGCAGATCCCGAAGTCAGTATTGAAGAATGGGAGTTTCGCGTTTGGGGTTTAGCAAAACCTGTTGTGTTTAAATGGTCAGATTTTTTAGCCCTACCTCAACATGAATTTACAGCGGATTTCCATTGTGTTACCCGTTGGTCAAAACTGGATGTTAAATGGACTGGAATTAGGGTGACAGATTTTATGAGTTTGCTGGAAGTAGATTCAAAAGCGGCTCATATTATGGAACATTGTTATGGTGGGTATACAACAAATATTTCCCTCACTGACTTTGTAAGAGAAGAAAATTTCTTTGCTATTAAATTATTTGGTGAACCATTACAAATAGAACATGGTGGTCCGATGCGGCTAGTTGTTCCCCACCTTTATGCTTGGAAAAGTGCTAAGTGGATTAATGGTTTAGAGTTTTTAGAACAGGAAGAATTAGGTTTTTGGGAACGAAATGGTTATCATCGACGCGGTGAACCTTGGGCGGAGGAAAGGTATAGTAATTGATAATTGATAATTGACAATTGATAATTGATAATTGAATGCTCATATTTATTCCCGACTCCTTCAAGAAGTCGGAAAAGTATTGTAGTGCTAACAACCAATAAGTTTTTTTAACAGCGGTAGTTTACCTTTGTAGGGTGCGAAACGCCAGTTGATATCGAAACGGAAAGTATTTTTCAAGACGCTTTTGTAATGGGAAAAGGTGTCAAAACTGGCTTTACCATGATAGCTACCTATTCCGCTATCACCAACTCCACCAAATGGTAAGGAAGAAACTGCAATTTGCATGACTGTATCATTAATACACACCCCCCCTGATGAGGTTGCTTGTAATATTCGCTGTTGTAAGTTTTTATTGTCGGAGAATAAATATAAAGCTAAAGGTTTGGGTTTGGAGTTAATCAAACTAATAGCTTCCTCAATGTCTGTATATTCAATTATTGGCAGAATTGGTCCGAAAATTTCCTCTTCCATGATTGGATCTGCTAAGGAAACATTATCAATTAATGTGGGAGCAATATAAAGTTCTTCTGGTTTGCTTTCTCCACCAGCAATAACTTCACCACTGTGGAGGAATTTTGCTAATCTATCAAAGTGTTTTTTGCTAATAATTCTGGCAAAATCAGGACTGGTGGCTGGGTTATTTCCATAAAATTCTTGCAGACATTTTTTTAAACCATTGACTAATTCTGGTTTAATTTTTTTATTCACTAATAAATAATCAGGTGCAATACAAGTTTGTCCAGCGTTGATAAATTTGCCCCAAGTAATGCGTTTGATGGTATGTTCAAGATTAATTTCTGTGTCAACTATACAAGGGCTTTTTCCACCTAATTCTAATGTTACTGGTGTGAGATGTTTGGCGGCTGCTTCCATGACGATTTTACCGATGGCTGTACCACCTGTAAAAAAGATGTGATCAAATTTTTCTGCAAGTAGTTTTTGGCTGGTTTCCACACCACCTTCTATAACTGTAATATATTCTGGTGGGTAATATTTACTGATGAGTTCAGATACTAAATTTGAAGTGTGGGGTGCAAGTTCTGAGGGTTTGATAATTGTACAATTTCCTGATGCGATCGCACCGATGAGAGGTGTGATAATTAACTGAAAGGGATAGTTCCAAGGACTAATAATTAAAACTACTCCCAGAGGTTCAGGGTGAATTTTGGCTGAGTAAGGAAATAAATCCCAAGGAATTGCTGCTTTTTTTGGTTTAGTCCAATTTTTTAGATTTTTGATAGCATAATTTATTTCTTTAATAACACCGATTTCTGATGCATAAGTTTCAAATTCTGGTTTGTGTAAATCTGCGGCTAATGCTTTGATGATAGCTGGTTTATTGTCAATGACTAGTTGTTTGAGTTTTTGCAGTTGTGTGAGGCGAAAATCTATATTTTTAGTTTGGCCAGTTTTGAATAAATCACGTTGTTGGTTGATAATTTCACTTGGATTAGTTGTGGTAAATGTAATCATATTTTTATCCTTAGAAGCTGGATTTTTTGATTTTATATAATAACATAATTAATTTTGAATTAGAAATTTGATTTTGTTAATAACGGTAAATTAACTATAAAAATACTACCTTTACCTAACTCAGAATTAATGCTAATTTTACCTTGATGTGCTTCAACGATGCGACGTGATAGATAAAGTCCTAAGCCGCTACCAGAGTGATTATGATTTCCTTGTCGAAATCTTTCAAATAAAGTGGATTGTTCTTCAGGAGAAATCCCCCGACCTGTATCTGCTACTTCAATGGTGATGATATCATTAAGGTTAGGTTCATCATGGATACGAATAGTAATTGAACCGGAGTTTGTAAATTTAATAGCGTTACCAATCAGGTTGGTGAATAGACGATGTAATTCTAGGCGATCGCCTTGGATGGTTGTGGTTTTTAGATTAGCAGAGAAATCTAAATTAATAGGTAGTGATTTTGCTTGCGCTAATGGTGTTAATTCTCCAGCTATTTCTGTGAGTAACTGGCTGAGATTCACTGGTTGAAATACCAGATTTTTCCGCCCTGCGTCAAAGCGATAAACTTCTAGTAAGGTATTAACCATTGATAGCAGGTTGGTGTTACTACGCGCCATGACAGCGATAGCTTCCATCATTTGTGGTGATAAATTTCCCAAAGCACCTTCCTGAAATAGCATTAACATTCTTTCTGCTGCTACTAGGGGAGTGCGTAAGTCGTGGGTGAGACGAGAGACAAAATCTTGACGCTGAAGGGCAATTTCATCACGTTCATCTATACTTTGTTTGAGTCGGAGAAGCGATCGCACTCTGGCCAACAATTCATCCATACTTACAGGTTTGCGAATAAAGTCATCTGCACCTAAGTCTAGTCCTTTGGCAACGTTGGGTGTATCATGGGCAGTAATCAATAAAATGGGTATGTATTGCTGTAAATTCAATTCGTTACGAATGCGTCTGGTGACTTCATAGCCATCCATTTCTGGCATCATTAAATCCAGTAATACCAAGTCATAGGCAGAAGTTTGCAGTTTTGTTAATGCTGAAGCACCATCTTCGACACTGCTAATTTTGTATCCTTCCCCTTCCAAGATTGTCTTAACGAGAAAAATATTATCGGGGGAGTCGTCTACAACTAGGATATTACCGACACGGGGAGTTTTTGAGGTCATAAACTTTGAGAGGTAGAGAAAAAAAGTCAACTTTTCTTAGGTTAGCTGAATTTGTAACCATCCATGAGTGATATGCATCAGCGGTAAAGGTTTTGGGAGAGTATAGAGTTCCTTCAGTATCGTACACATAGATTTTTGATACTACTCATTTGTTTTTGATTTGTTTATTTTTTGTGTCTGTTTTCAGTAAAACCCAGTCCAGATAAAGCACAAGGATCTGCATTTTCAGCCAGTGGTTGAGGTGTTTGTAGTTTTTATCCTTCACTAGCCATGTCAATAATTTTTCCAGCAGTAGCGTGAGGATAACTTCAAGAGATTTGTGGATGAGAATTTCTAGCATGGGTTTGCGATCGCCTCCGTAAGAATTTTGGATTTACGCCTTACCAAAATCTCTCTAATCCCGTATTTACAAGGCTTGTTGGATGTGTGAGTTATGTAATTGCTATGTGTGACTTTTGCTAATGGCGCTACAATGGTGTCAAAATTGCTCAGTAAAATATGGTTAAGCGATCGCTTCAGGCTTCTCAACAAGGGATTGAAAAGGCAAAATTAGCTTTAATTGACAAGTTTCAGACACAGCAAAAGCTGGCTGATGCACTAGGGGTAACTCGTCAACCAATCAGCAAGTTTTTCAATGGGAAGTCAGTTGATAATGAGTTGTTCGTGCGGATATGCGAAAAATTGGGATTAAAGTGGCAAGATATTGCTGGAAATATACAAGCTGAACCAAATCCAAAAAACTCAGAACTAGATTTTGAAATAGATGCTTTAGTTGAAGAAATTCGCGCACTTGTTAGACCCCATATCAAAGAAAAATGTGGAACAATGCGTGTTTTAGATATGGAACAACCGATAGAGTTAAGCGGTGAAAGGGGTATTTATACAAATGTCAACATTTTGGAGAAACTAAACCGAAACCGACGCATAGAAATTTCTGAACTTTTGCAAAACTGTAATCATGAAGAATTTGAGCGTTTTGGACTTAGCGGAATAAAAGAGGAAAGAGTACCAGGACTAGAAGCAGTACAACGTCATAGTAAACTGATGGTTTTAGGAAAACCGGGAGCAGGTAAAACCACATTTTTAAAATATCTGGCAATGCACTGTATTGAAGAGGAATTTTTAACAAATCGAGTTCCCTTTTTCATCACCCTAAAAGAATTTGCAGAAAAACCCAAACAGCCAGATTTACTAGAATATATTACTCAACAGTTATCAGCGTGTCGTGTCAATGATGCTGAAGGTAAAATAGATAAAATCTTGAGTAAAGATAGAGGATTAATTTTGCTCGATGGTTTAGATGAAGTTAGAGAAGAAGATACAAAGCGTGTTTTAAGTCAAATTCTTGAAATTTCTAATCAATATCACACCAATCAATTTATAATTACCTGTCGCATAGCTGCCAAAGAATATACTTTTGAACGCTTCACAGAAGTGGAAATGGCAGATTTTGACAAACAGCAAATAGAAACATTTACCCAAAATTGGTTTAGGTTAACAGACCCAGTAAAAGCAGACCGTTTTATTCAAAGGTTAGCAGAAAACACACCTATTTATGAATTAGCAACAAATCCATTATTATTAACTTTGCTTTGTTTGGTATTTGGTGAAAATAATGATTTTCCAGCAAATCGTTCTGAACTTTACAAAGAAGGCGTAGATATTTTATTGAAAAAATGGGATGCTAAACGTAATATTGAACGTGATCAAGTTTATAAAAATCTATCGTTACACCGTAAGGAAGATTTATTGAGTCAAATTGCACTCACTACTTTTGAACAAGGGGATTATTTCTTTAAGCAAAAAACAGTTGAGGGATATATTGCTGATTTTATCTATAATTTACGTGATGCGCGAACTGAACCACAGGAATTAGAACTTGATAGTGAAGCTGTTTTAAAGTCTATTGAATCACAACATGGATTATTAGTGGAACGCGCAAGGGGAATCTATTCTTTTTCGCATTTGACGTTTCATGAGTATTTTACAGCTAGAGAAATTGTAGGTACAAATGGTTTAGTATCTCTAAAAAAATTAGTTAAGCATATTAATGATAAACGATGGCGGGACGTTTTTTTATTAACGGTTGGTATGATGCGTCAAGCTGACTCATTGTTTCTATTAATGAAGGATAAAATAGACAACATTGTGGCTAATGATGTTTCTATCCAAGATTTTTTGGAATGGGTTCATGAAAAATCATCAGAGGTTAAACTACCTTATAAACCAGGATCTATTAGAGCTTTTTATTTTGCATTGAATTATAATTTTGACAACTTATCTAATCATCTTGCCTTATCGGTTTTTCCTATTCCAAAACTAACTCATAAACTTGATAGTAGATTCGCATTTTCTCATGAACTAAGAACTGATGTAAGCTTATGTAACACACTCCTCTAAGCTGCAGAGCCAACTCGGATTTGGGATGAGATTTGTAAAATGTGGATTCCAAATTTTGATGATGATGGTGAGTTGTATGGTGAACTTGAAAGTGTTATGCAGAGTGAACTTGATCACACACTAGACGAACCCCTTTTATCCTTAAAATATGAACTACCTGAAATATTTCTAGAATCAGATATAAAATATAATAAATACATAAAGTACAATAAAAATGTTAATAGTGATGTATTCTTTGATAGAAGTTCTTGGGCTGTAATTTTACAGGAAATAATGATTAAACATCGTAATATTGGTTATGATTGGGAATTTAATCATTCTCAACAAGAACTATTGCAGCACTATTATAATGCCAATATTTTGCTAATGGATTGTCTAAATAGCGATTGTTATGTTAGCCGCGAAGTTAGACAATACATTGAAGATACTTTACTTTTACCGATGAGTGAAATCGAAAAGATAAAGAAACAATGATATTATGCGTAATTAGAAGCAAATTATGAAAATTAGTTAACGTGAGTTCGGGATAAGCTGAAACCCTTATTATTTCGTAGGCTGAAAAGCCTATTCTCTCGTTGAGTAACTTCAAAAATACCCTTAACCCAAACTGAGGTTAGTTAGGACGTTTTCTCTATTTAACTTTCAACAGGAATCTTATGTGAGAAATGTGTAAATTCCTTTATAGAAAGAATCTCTTGTTTATGAAGTGTTATTAATGCAGATGAATTATTGATTTTTTACTGCATTAATAACAATATTTAAAGTTTATGGTAATAATTGCTCAAATTCAGCCAGTGAAGGAATAGAAATCGCTCTTTTTAAGAGTGTTTTCAAAACAGATGAATCATTGATATTATTCACCGCATCAATTATAGATGTTGGTATTTCACCAAATCTTGTTTCTAAAACTTCAATGAGATTATCTCGTCCCATTTGTAAAATACCTAATTCAAGTCCTAACTGACGACCTTCTTGCAGTCCTTCTTCTATTCCTTCCTGTTTTGCCAATCTTTCAATACTGGTGACATAGCGCATTTTTTTGGCCTCTTCGTAACTTCTGATTTCGGTTTTAAAACTTCTAGCTAAGTCTTCCGGTAAAACCATTATCCAGTCAATAAACCGGAATAATTGTTTAATATCTTGCCGACTCAAACCACTTTCTAAGAGCATTTTTACTAAACTTAATTTCCACTGTAATCTATTATCAGCGTCCCGTTTAGTAGCTTTACTCTTTAAATGTGCCATCACTACGATAGCAAAAGGGTTTTTACTTGTTTCTAGAGTTGACCAGGATGGTTCATAGTCTAATATTTTAGCAATGGGAAAATCTAAACTGACTCTACAGCCTCCTAATTGATAATTATAACTGGAAGGTCGCCAATTTGGGTCTTCATCAGCTAAAACTGCTAAACTCATTACTCGCTTTTGATGACGATCAAATAAGCGGTAATTATAGATATACATTCTTTCGGGAAATTTACTATCATATTGTCCTTGTACTTCTACATGAACTAATACCCAAGCTTCTTCCCCATTTAATAACCAAACTTTAGCAACTTTATCAACTAATCTTTTACCAACTTCTGCATCTGGTTCTAGTTGAAGTAGTTCTTTATCTAAAAATTGGTAGGGGCGATTCCAGTCTATTTCTGCATAAGCTAATGGGAAGAAAAACTCGACAAATTTATCAAAATAGAGTTCAATAATTTCTTTCCAAGGACTATCATAATCGGTAGATTGTTCAGTCATAATCTAAAACAGAAAGTATCTTTGTGCCATTGGTAAAACCGTCGCTGGTTCACAGGTTAATAATTCCCCATCTGCGCGAACTTCGTAGGTTTCAGGGTCAACTTCAATGTGAGGTAAAGCATCATTTAACTTCAAATCCCGTTTAGTAATTTGCCGAGTTCCCGAAACAGCAACAATTGATTTTTTCAACCCTAACATTTGGGGAATTTCTTTTTCTAAACCCGCTTGCGAAATAAAAGTGAATGATGTTGCATGACGCGCACCTGCAAAACTGCCAAACATGGGACGGGTATGGACAGGTTGAGGTGTGGGAATACTAGCATTAGCATCACCCATCTGTGACCAAGCAATCATTCCTCCTTTAATAACTATTTCTGGTTTGACACCAAAAAACGCAGGGTTCCATAAACACAAATCAGCGATTTTTCCTTCTTCCACAGAACCAACATATTCAGCTATACCATGAGTAATCGCCGGGTTAATTGTGTATTTCGCTACATATCTTTTAGCCCGCAGATTATCTGCTAAGGTTTCACCAGCAATACTTCCACGCTGCACCTTCATTTTATGGGCAGTTTGCCAGGTTCTAATTATTACTTCTCCTACCCTACCCATCGCTTGGGAGTCCGAAGAAATCATACTAAACGCACCTAAATCATGCAAAATATCTTCAGCAGCGATAGTTTCTCGACGAATGCGCGATTCAGCAAAAGCCACGTCTTCGGGAATGCTGGGATCTAAATGATGACACACCATCAACATATCTAAATGTTCATCTAAGGTGTTGAGGGTGTAGGGACGAGTGGGGTTAGTTGACGATGGTAAAACGTTGGGTTGTCCACAGACTTTAATGATATCTGGTGCGTGTCCTCCCCCAGCGCCTTCGGTGTGGTAGGTGTGAATAGCGCGATGTTTAAAAGCCGCGATGGTATCTTCCACAAAGCCGGCTTCGTTCAAAGTATCTGTGTGAATCGCTACTTGCACGTCATATTCATCAGCCACTGTTAAACAAGTATCAATTGTGGCGGGAGTTGTTCCCCAGTCTTCATGGAGTTTTAACCCAATTGCACCAGCTTCAATTTGTTCTCTGAGTGCTTGGGGTTGACTGGTGTTACCTTTACCCAAAAATCCCAAGTTGACGGGGAAAGCATCAGCCGCTTGCAGCATTCGGTACATATTCCAGGGACCAGGGGTGCAAGTGGTGGCGTTTGTACCTGTAGCTGGCCCTGTACCACCACCAATCATAGTAGTGATACCGGAAGCAATGGCTACTTCAATTTGTTGGGGACAGATAAAATGAATATGGGTATCTATTCCCCCCGCAGTCAAAATCATTCCTTCCCCAGCTAATGCTTCGGTTCCAGGGCCAATAATGATATCTATATTGTCTTGAATATAGGGATTTCCGGCTTTACCAATTTTGTGAATTTTGCCGTTTTTGATGCCGATATCTGCTTTTACAATTCCCCACCAATCGAGAATCAAAGCATTAGTAATTACTAAGTCTACTGCACCATCGGCGTTAGAAATTGGAGATTGTCCCATCCCATCTCTTATTACTTTTCCGCCACCGAATTTTACTTCGTCTCCGTAGGTGGTGAAGTCTTGTTCTACTTCTATAAATAGTTCGGTGTCTGCTAGTCTAATTCTATCGCCTACTGTTGGCCCGTAGGTTTGGGCGTAGGCTTGGCGGTTCATTTTGTAGGGCATTTTTTATCCTTTTTTTAACGCAGAGGTTCGCGGAGGTTTTTTAGAGTTTTCCGTTTATTTTGTTGTTGAATCCGTAGATTTGGCGTGTGCCAACTAGGGAAATAAGGGTGATTTCTTTTTCGTCCCCTGGTTCAAATCTCACGGCTGTTCCGGCGGGAATATCTAATCTCATTCCTCTTGCTTTTTCTCTGTCGAATTTTAGGAAATTATTGACTTCGTAAAAGTGAAAGTGTGAACCAATTTGTATGGGTCTATCTCCGGTATTGGCTACTATTAATTTTGTAGTTGAACGACCTGGGTTTAATTCGATTTCTCCTTCTGGAGTGATGATTTCGCCTGGTATCATAGACTTATTTCCTTTGCGTCTTGGCGTGATAATTATCTAATCGGATTATGTACTGTTACTAATTTTGTCCCGTCAGGAAATGTGGCTTCTACCTGCACTTCATGAATCATTTCCGGTACACCTTCCATCACATCATCTCGCGTTAATAATGTTGTGCCATAACTCATTAATTCTGCTACAGTTTGTCCATCCCTTGCACCTTCTAAAATTGCAGCAGAAATAAAAGCAACTGCTTCGGGATAATTTAATTTCAATCCTCTATTTTTTCTTCTTTCAGCTACTAAAGCAGCGGTAAATATTAATAATTTGTCCTTTTCTTGCGGTGTGAGTTGCATTCTTCTTTCCTCTGTGGTTAGTTTACAAAGACTTACGCAGAAAAACGAAAAAGTAAGGGTTTTTGCAAAGGAGTAAAGTGGTAAAAAAATCAAGTTTGAGGAGAGGAAAACCCTTACACCCCTACACCCTTACACCCTTACACCCAGCCCTAACAGATAACTTCTGTACGTAAGTCCTGTTTACATCTGCCAGACTCTGGGTATACAATTACCACGATTTAAACAAGATACTCGTAACATTTGCCAAATATTTGTAAACCACTTTCTGACTTCAGATGTAGAATTACCACGATATCTACACAAAAGTCCATATTCTAAACGAGTTACTCCCGCAAACATGGATTGAGTAATTAAGGAACGTGCTTGTTCTATAATTTCTTGAGATATGGGAACACCAATAAATACTAAAGTACCAATTACAGGGTTTCCTCCTAAACCATGAGGGCTATGAAATATTTGTTCGTTACCTGGTATGATTTGTCTATCAATCCATAACGGTTGATTATTTCGCCAAATTTCCGTGTGCGATCGCATTTCCCCTTGTACAAATTTCTCTCCTCTAGCTGTTCTTCCCAATCTCGTAATTTCCCAGCCTAAAAAACTTGCTTTTTCATCTAATTCTATCCGCACATCTTGGCGATAAACTGCTCCATTAAATATAATTGTCTCTTGAGGTAAATATTCTAAGTAAGCACCAGCATTAATTTGAATATTAATGTTTTGTCTGGCTTGTAAGCCATTGCTGCGATAGATTTTATTTGCAGCAGCAGTGGTGATTAAAACTTGAGAATGGGGTTGCAGATGAATTTGTGAAGTTAGTTTATCTCCCCCCACAACTCCCCCAGCAGTATGTAAAATTATACTATGACAAATCTCTTTGCCTTCTGGGTAAAAGGGACGTTGAATCTTTAAAGGTGCTTGATTATGGTTGTAGATTAATTGGGTAGAATCTTGGCGTTTAGCATAGACTAAATTCAGTGTTCCATGCCAAGTTTTTTCTATTTTAGAGTTGACGATCATTGCTAAGTTAGAAAAAATAAAATTTCCGATTGCATAATTTTAACATTACCTCACAAATACTCATTTTTTATAAAAAAAATACAGCATATTGCAGATTAATAAGGTACAAATTTTTATCACAAAGCCTTGCAGAAAAAGGGTTTTACTGCTGACTGCTGACCGCTGACTGCTGAAAGCTGCTGTATAATTATCACAATAACAGCATCTACCCAAAAATATGACAGCCAAAATAATTAGTATTTGTAATCTCAAAGGTGGGGTTGGTAAAACTACCCTCGTTATGGCTTTAGCAGAATATTTGGCGGGGGATACTATGTATAATAAACGAGTTTTAGTGATTGATTTAGATGCTCAAAGTAACTTAACTAATGCGATGATGTCAGAGGAAGTTTGGCAATGGCAATATAATAACCGTGGTTTAACATTACCTTTTTTGTTTCAAAAGGCTGAATTCTTCTTTGACAAAATACATATTGAAGATTATATAGTTAAAGAGGCTGTTTCTAATGTCAGAAAAAATAACTCTTTTTATTGTTTACATTTAATTCCGAGTAGTCCCAAATTATTTACAATAGAAGATAATTTAACGGCTGGTTCAATAGTTACGTTATTTCAAGTCATTCAACCATTATTAACAAATTACGACTATATATTAATAGATTGTCCTCCCAATATCAACAATTTTATTAAAAGTGCATTTTACGCCAGTGATTATTGCTTAATTCCTTGTGTCCCCAGCCGGATGGCAATTTATGGATTAGAATTATTATTAGAGCAAATTGATATTTTTAATCAAACTTATCAACACAATTTACAACCAATTGGTACAGTCATTTCTCGTTATAGTAATACTGTTTACCAAGTAGAAAATTTAGATTTAATGATGATTAATCCCTTTATTCCTCCCATTTTTTACACTAAAATTCCAGAAAGAGCGAAAATTGCTGAAAGTTTAAATTTTCACAATAATTTGACTTATAAACAAAAATATGGTGATGGTCATGATGCACTTATAAAATTGACCAAGGAATTTATTCAACGAGTTGATTCTGAATAACTTAAAATTCCAGAGCCTGATGTTTTAATAGTAATATATTTATGAGAATTACTCACCTGCATTATTTAATTTTCAGTGAAAACCTGAGAATGGATGAAACAGAAAATATCTTCCTTTTCTTATTTGCGTCTTTGCGTCTAAGAAAGCGGTATCTCCTGACGGAGATGGCGTGAGATAAAAAATTAATTGTCAGAATCAGGATGTCCAGGATTGAAGGATGTACAGGATGTGATTGGAAGTTTGATTTTTGGAATGTGAGGATTTTTTGGATGTTATATAATAAATAGTGATGTAGATAATTCGCAAAAGATTTAATTTTAATTTTTCAATGCTTTTAAATGTAATCCTGTAAATCCTCTAATCCTGGTTATCCTGCTTCAGACAATGTATTTTATTTTAAAATTATGTTATAATTAACAATAATTCAAATTATTAAATATTAAAAAAAGCCATGCGTAAACAAACTATTGAATATACATCACCATTAGATGCTTTAGTTGCAGTTACTAAAAGGCTAAGTATTTATGAAAATCAACATGACATGGATTCTGAAGAGTTTTTTTACCAATACAATCAAGGTAGATTATCAGATGATATCTTATTTATAGAATGGGCAAATGATTACCGTCACTATCTTGCTTTACGTCAGGAAATAGAGCGACAATTTAATAATGCTGCCTAACATTCTCTCAGATTATCTCAATCAAGTTGAAAAAGCTATTCTTCTGTACAGCAATGTTTATGTTGAACGCTATGAAGAAGAAATTTTAACTCCCAACCGCGCTAACCTAAGAATTAGATTACGTTTTAATCAAACACATTTACTAGAAATAAATGAAGCTATCGTAATCGCAAACAATCAATTACAATTTCTTGATTACCGTTACCATTTTCAAGACGCAAATAATCATTTAGTTTTTCGTTATGATAGCACGCCTCACTTTCCCAATCTAGCTAACTTTCCATATCATAAACATTTACCAGAGGATGTGATTGCTGCTGAAAAACCGGAAATATCTGAAGTTTTAGAGGAGGTAAATAAATTATTAGTTGTAGGATAAATGAGAAATATCTTCCTTTTCTTCTTTGCTTCTTAGCGACTTTGTGTGAGATAAAAATCCTAGTTATCCTGATTCTGACAAAATAAAAAATTTAGGCGGGCAAGATGCCCACCCCACAAAATGATAAAATGACCTAAACTGTGGCTTTTTCTAACATCAATTTAGAACGCTTCACCTGTTCAGGAATAGCTACAGGATAATCACCTGTAAAACAAGCAGAACAGAAACTATTTGTATCTTCTCTTGTTGTTTCTAACATTCCTTCCCAACTCAGATATGCGAGAGTATCAACTTCTAATTGTTTAGCTATTTCCTCAACTGATTTTGTTGCAGCAATGAGTTGATCTTGGGTATCCGTATCAATACCATAAAAGCAAGGATGGGTGACAGGAGGGGAAGAAATTCTCATGTGTACTTCCGCCGCACCAGCATCACGCAAGGCTTTGACGAGTTTGCGGCTAGTAGTTCCCCGGACGATGGAATCATCAATTATTACCACCCGCTTCCCAAATAAAACATCTTTTAAAGGGTTTAATTTCATTTTAATCCCTGTTTCGCGCATACTTTGGGTAGGTTGAATAAATGTTCTACCGACGTAGCGATTTTTAATCAACCCTTCACCATAAGCTATACCCGATGTTTGGGAAAAACCAATGGCCGCAGGTATGCCAGAATCAGGTACACCAAAAACTATATCTGCTTCTATAGGTGATTCTTCTGCTAATCTTCTTCCTAACCGCATCCGATAGCTATACAAAGTTTCATTGTGCATCAAACTATCAGGACGGGCAAAGTAGATCATTTCAAAGATACACAATTTGCGCTGAGGTTGTTGATTCCAAGGAAAAGAAGTTAAACCCTCTTCTGTAATCCAAACTAACTCACCTGGTTCTACATCCCGCAAATATTCCGCGCCGATAATATCTAAACCGCAGGTTTCTGAGGAAAGAACGTAACGAACTGGATCACTATCCAATGTACCAATGACCAAGGGACGAATACCGTTCGGGTCCCGCACTCCCATGATGCCATCCGGTGTTCCAATTACCAGACTAAATGCACCTTGACAACGGTGAAAAGCCCGAATAGAACCTTCTAACCAATCTGCACCGGCATTCACTTCTTCAGCGATCGCATAGGCAATCATTTCTGAATCTGTGCTTGTCACGAGGTTAAAATTACTTTTGAGCAGTTCTGCTTGCAATTGAACTGTATTGACTAAATTACCATTATGTGCTAATGCTAATTTGCCTAAGCTGGTTTCCACTACAGCGGGTTGGGCGTTAACTTTGCGACTAGAACCAGTAGTAGAATAACGGGTGTGACCAACGGCAAGATTACCGGGTAACTCTTCTAAGATGCTTTCATTGAAGACTTGAGACACCAAACCCATATCTTTGTGCTGGTGTACGTACTGCCCCTCAAAAGTAGCAATACCGGCTGATTCTTGACCCCGATGTTGCAGGGCGTATAGTCCGAAGTATGTTAATTTCGCAACATCTTGTTCTGGTGCGTAAATACCGAAAACACCGCAAGCTTCTTCTGGCTTATCGTGGTGGTTTTCATGGTTATTGATAGATTGATCCAGAGTGACGGGATGGTAAGGAATCATGCTGGTTTTGCTCCTGGTGGGGTATCTGTCTAAGAAGAATGTTAGGAGTTCAGAATCTTCCTGTTTTCTAAAGATAGGAATAAACACAATAGTATATTAATATACTTGCTTTCTGAACTACTTTGTTTGTCACTGGAATTATGCCAATGGATAGTTGCAAAATTCTTAACAAATCTTTAACCATCCATTAAAAGATTAACGTAATTTCTGGAATTTAGGCCAAAAAGCACAAAATTACTGTCAGCAGGTAAGAGGTATAAGAATTTTGGATTTTGGATTTTGGATTTTGGATTGAAGAATCTCAACCGGAAAATACTCGCTGTACTGTTTCCACAGTTGTCGGGTTTTGTGGGGAAAGGGAAAAGAAATTTTCCTCTCATTTCCTTTCTCTTCCCGATCACCGATTATTTATTTAACCATTAGCATAGACAGCGAGACGATTAGATATTGCTTGATCATAGCGATCGCTCATGTCTGGAATGCTAACCTTGATTAAATCATGGTTGTCATTGGTGGAAATCTGTAAACCTATTTCTGCATTACTCACCACACCTAATTTTTGCCAACTTTCTGGCAAATGTTCCTGTAAATAGGATTCCCAAACTTCCTGATTTTCCTCACTCACAGAAACTACAATTCTCGCACCACCTTCACCAAATAGCACTTGATCAAATCTGGAATCATCAGTTGCAGAAATATCTAAATTAATCTTGGCACCAAGATTCCCAGACAGACAAGACTCCGCTAAAGCTACTGTTAAACCACCTTCAGCAGTATCATGGGCAGAACGCACCCAACCAGCGCGAATACCCTCACGACAAGCTTTTTGTACACGACGTTCCAAATCAAAATCTACTCTGGGCGGTTTACCAGCAATTGTATTGTGAATGGTTGCCAGATATTCCGAAGCACCCAATTCAATTTTAGATGTTTCTGCCCCCCTTTCTAAGGGGGGTTGGGGGGATCGAGATTGCACTGGTACACCAAGCAAGTAAATTGCATCACCTGGATTTTGCCAACCTTGTCCACAGATTTTATCTAAATCTTCAATCAAACCAACCATTCCCACTACTGGAGTCGGATAAATAGGTTGAGGATTTCCCTGAGAATCAAGAGTTTCATTATACAAAGAAACATTTCCACCAGTTACAGGTGTAGAAAACTCCTGACAACCCTCACTCAAACCTCGACAAGCAGACGCTAATTGCCAATAACCAATTGGTTTTTCCGGACTACCAAAATTGAGATTATCCGTCACAGCCAAGGGTTCAGCACCCACACAACTAAGATTCCGCGCTGCTTCCGCTACCACAGCCTTACCACCCTCATAAGGATCAAGATAGACATAGCGGGAATTACAATCTACCGTTGCAGCAACACCGGATTTTAGATTTTGGATTTTGGATGTGAGATGAGGTGTTTCTTCCAAAGGACGCAAGCGCACAACAGCCGCATCCGCACCACCAGGTAACAACACCGTGTTATTCTGTACTTGATGGTCATATTGGCGATAAACCCAGCTTTTAGAAGCAATAGTTGGTGTATTCAACAAAGTTAATAAAATATCATTCCAACTTTGCCAAATTCTGCCAATTTCAATCCCTGTCGCATCACAGGTGGGTAAACTATCAACCGTCCAAGCCCAAGCTTCAAGTGCATATTCTGGCGATTTTGTCAATATTTCTCGTTCATACAACGGCGTATTTTCTGCCAAAGCATCAGCAGGAATTTCGGCAGCTATTTTCCCCTGAAACAATATCCTGACAATAGGTTCTGCAATTACCGTACCCGCCACCACCGCTTGCAGTCCCCAACGGTGAAAAATATCAATTAACTCCTGTTCTCGTCCTTTTTGGGCAACAAACAGCATTCTTTCTTGAGATTCCGACAGCAGATATTCATAAGGTATCATTCCTAACTCACGAGACGGAACTTTATCTAAGTCAAATTCAATACCCACACCTCCTTTAGCTGCCATCTCCGAAGTAGAACAAGTGATACCCGCAGCACCCATATCTTGTGCCGCCACTACAGCCCCGGTTTTAAATGCCTCTAAACAAGCTTCAATCAAGGATTTTTCTAAAAATGGATCTCCTACTTGCACCGCAGGACGGTTATCCATTGACTCATCAGTTAATTCTGCACTGGCAAAACTTGCTCCTCCCATGCCATCCCGACCAGTGGTAGAACCGACATATAACACAGGATTACCAAAACCAGAAGCACCGGATTTTACTATTTCTGGTGTTTCCATTAATCCCAGTGCCATGACGTTAACTAAGGGATTACCGGAATAAGCCGGGTCAAAATAAACTTCACCGCCTACCGTGGGAACACCGACACAGTTATGAGTAACTATCCCAGATGAAGTTACAAACAGATGGGTGTTATCTACTTCCACATCATAAACATTACATTCTTCAACAGCGTGATATTCAATGCTTTGGATTTTAACAACAGCTATATCTTCATCACATTGAGTAAAACGGGGGAATGAGTATTTGCTTCCATTGTAGCGATTCAGGGCAACTGCCAATTCTGCATTTCGCTGTTGACTAAAGACAGTTGCTAATTTCTTTAATCCCGCTAAATTACTAACTTCTAATTGCCATAATGGTTTGCGGATGTGTTTACGTCCTTCTATTTCACCTTCTCCTGCTGGTTTGTAATAAATATAGGGCATAACTCCTTGACTTTGCAGCAGAAAAACCGTTTGTTCAAACAATTTATGGCTAGTAGTCCCAAAACTGATTTTGGCATGATTACCATTGGTTTTCGTGGTCATCGAACCATCACCACGCATTAAACCTTTGAGGGCTTCACGCTGTAAGTTTTCTGACCATTGGAAAATAAAAGCCGGAAAAGCTTTATTACTGGCCTCAGTTCCACACTGCCAAACATTTTTGAAGAAATGCCCTAATAACCAAGAAGTTGCATAAACAGCAATAGTAGAAGCGCGTTTTTCTACACAGGGGCGTAGTCCTAATTGTTTGAGTCCAGCAATTACATCTTCAACATACTCTGTTTCATGGTGGGCAAAGGTGAAAATAATTTTGTATGTCTTGCCATTTTGGGAAACGCAACCTTCAGACAAGAAATAACCAATTAAGCGAGCAAATAATTCATTTGGCTGAATAGCTGCCTGCATATAGTTAGCCTTGCCACGTCTAAATAGACTGACATCGCTACGGGAAACATTCAGCAGCAGTTCTAGGGCTAAAAAGTGGGAAAGTGGAAATCTACCAGTGCTTAAATATTGATGACGGTTATTAGCAGAAGGTTCGAGTAACCGCAAAGCAGTGCGTACAACTTCCGTTGCTTGCCAATTTTCCGGTAGTTTGACATAAACATCTTGACCACTAGCATCTTCTGGATTTAGATGGGCGATGAGGTCTAGAGGTGTATCTTTGTTTTCTCCTGGTGCTAATTCGGGTAAAGCAGTGATAATCGGAATTTGATCACCCACTTTTAAAGATAGCGCCGGGGCAATATCCCATTGACCTGCTGCACGAATTAACATGGGATGATCTGGAGTGACAATGAGTTTACGCCCCAAAGCAGTGCGGATAGTAATGAGGTTTTGACTACAACGCTTAAAAATCCGCCGTACACGCTGCCAGCATACTGTATGCTGATCTGGGTCTAAAGAGAGGGTTGTAACCGCATCACCATCTTCTATCTCTAAAGTGCTGACACCAGAGGGTAAGCGAGATTCGACAAAATTACCAATGGTGTCAAAATGCACACCATGTTTATCTTTCCAGATAAATGTTTCGTCACTAACTAAACAATTACCATAATGGCTGATGCCCGCAACAACGCCTGTAAATAACCGTTGGGTTTTTGGATCATCCAAATCACCAAAGCGGAGAGAATTTAATAAAGCAATGGGACGCGCCCCCATTGTAAAGATATCTCTTAATATACCACCTACACCTGTTGCAGCACCTTGGAAGGGTTCAACTGCTGAAGGGTGATTATGGGATTCTATTTTAAAAGCTAATCTGAGTCCATCACCAATATCGACAACGCCGGCATTTTCTCCCGGTCCAACAAGGATACGGGGTCCTGTGGTGGGAAACTGTTTGAGTAAGGGACGGGAATTTTTATAACAACAATGTTCTGACCACATCACCCCAAACATTCCTAGTTCAGCTTTGTTGGGATGACGACCTAAACGGCGGACAATTTCTGTATATTCTTCTGGTTTTATGCCTTCTTCGGCGATTTCTTGCGGAGAAAAGGGATTTTGTTCGGTGGTGGTCATGGTAGTTATACACCAAAGGGACAGAGAAATATTCTATCTGGTTACTACTCCTGTGAGTATCTCTTGATTTACTTTTTTCTGTGATATTTTCAGGATACGATCAGCTTTCAATGCTTGATTCAAGTAAAAATACTTAAGTTTTTTGCTAAAAGAAAATTAGTCTAAAAATTTACATTAATTTCATGAAGCTAGTTATGGATACTAATTAAGATTTAACAGTTGAGAATCTTTATTACTACTTTAATATTAGAGAAGAATCACAAGAAGAAGTAAATCCATAGTCACCATTTAAAAATGTGAAAAAAGTGATCAGTCAAACTAATCACTTTCCATTTATTCTAACTACTCTGAAGGATTTTCATCAACATATTTTTCCGCAACCTTTCTCACCGCTTCAATATCCACAGCTAAATTTGCGGCTATTTGTTCCACAGTCAAACCTAACTGCAATAACAGCGGTACTGTTTCCAACTTACCCTCTAACCTACCCTCTAACTTACCCTCTACCTTCGCTTCTTCCGCAACTTCTCGGAAATACCGTGTTTGCTTCAATTCATCTAGAGTAAACATTGCTTCAATCTCCTGACGACTTAAATTAGTTAATTTATAAACCAGAATCGTCTCTAACAATTCTAAAACTTTTTGTCTTTTGCTGGCATCAGTTAATTGTTGTCGTGATTTTTGGATTAACTGCTTGGTGTGATCAATAGCAGTTTCCTCTTTTTCCATAACTAGCTGTACCATTCCCAGTCCTATGGAATTATCGGTTGTTACTTCTAATTCATCCAAATAAATGACTGTAACTTGCTGACTCATTAGCAAACCCCGATACTGCATTGGTACACCAGGATCTAAACTACGTTTCGCAAAAATCGCTACTGCGTGAAAGTCATTCTTTGGTTGATACTGATTCAGATAAACAAAGATTTCGGTAAATAATTTCCAGTAAAAATCCGCTTTCGGTTGAAATTGAACTTCTACAAAGTAAATAGGCTGTTCAGGTATCTCTAAATTAGGTATAAATAAACCATCAAAGCGAAATGCTAGTTCTTTAATTTCTACAGATGTGAAGTGATACCTGTCCGCTTCTGTGGCTGGCTTGCCAATCAGTTCAAATAGGATACTCGGCAATGTTTGAAAAAGTTGATAAAATATAGTGTCGGTTTTCACAGGGTTAGTATTTTTTATATTTACCTGAAAAAATCTTACGGTTAATTTTGGCGTTACCCTCCTATTTCCAGATTTCTTAAAATCACATCTTCTCTCGGTGCAAAACCATCACCATATTCAACGGGATAGTGAGTAATCACATAGAAAGCCTTACCTTTTTGTTCTCCCAAATAAATCTCACCCACAATATCTTTACCTTTACTAAAATTAATTTTTTCCTTTGCCCAAGGATAAGGGACATTTGCAGTCCGACTAACTACACGCCATTTATTAGATGCAATTAACCCTCTTTTGCCATTAATAAAGTTTCTGACCTGCCCCAAAGTTTTCAAGTTATTTAAAAAAGCGATATGAACATAAGCATTTTCGTTTTTAATCCCGCCAAAGTTCACAATAAATCTAACTGATTGTCCTTCACCGGAAGCTGTCGATTCAGCCCTAAAATCAGGATCGGGGAAGTAAGTAGTTAATAAATTTTTTGATTGGTAAAGTTGCAGAGTAATCTGTGTTTTTTCCCCTTCAATAGAAATTGTCGTTGTTTTTTTAGATGGCCTATTTTTTTGAGATTTATGATTAGCTACTACAGTTGTATATTCAGTTATGAGGCTATTTTCGCGTAACGCTTGGTTTTCTGGTGGACTTGTATAAGCAGTATTGAGACTTAAAAGAACTGTGCTAGATAGGAATTTTAAAAAATTAATAGACATTTGGTATCAACTATTTTAGTTTTGACAAAAAGGTTGACTTTTTGATATCCATCACTGTTCCTGATGCCATCAAGACGATGTGTATTTTGAGTAATAAACTACGGGAATGAAGGCATTGTTTTGTCAGACATTAAGTGATTTTAATCACTATTATTCATGATATCAATCACAATTTTACATGATAAAGATCCTCCTCTAATTGTGAGTATATTGGCATAATCACAAGTAACTGAACTCTAGCCGAGTCATTAATAGGGAACACACTAGTAGCCGGCAGCTTTATACCTGTCGGTTTTTTGTCATTGGGTAAGCATTCAGCTATCAGCCATCAGCAGTTAGCTAAAACCGATGTTTAGACTGATTTTCAGGGGATTAGAGGTGAAATTTGTGATTCTGACTCCTGCGATAAAATATCCCCACTCCTTGTTAATAACTTGACAACTATTTTGCCATAGCCACTATCAAGTGTGGGGAAGTTATAATCAATCAAATGAGGAATGTGATTTGGTATCGAGTGCTAATGTCCGATACTGCTAAAACCATAACAAGCTAGTGTTTAGGACATTGCTTGAATGATGTAATCAAAGTAAGGTGCAGCAGCAGCAGCATCTTCACCACTCAATAAATCCAAAGCAGCTTGTTTGAGGGAATTGATAGCTTCTACCATTCCAGGGACAGGAACGCCCAGAGAATTGTACATTTCCCGCACACCAATCAAACCGATTTTTTCGATTGGTTCTTTGTCACCAGCAAGTACGCCGTAGGTGATCAGGCGCAAGTACCAGCCAAAGTCACGGACACATAAAGCACGTTGCTTTTCTCCGTAAGCATTGCCTCCAGGGGCGATAAAGTCAGGGCGCTTTTGCCAAAGTTTTTTGGTTGCTTCCTGAACTATCTTCTTTTCGTTTTCGGAGAGGGTAGCAGCGATTCTGGTACGCTGTTCGCCTGTTTGCAAAAATTCTTTGATACTCTTGAGTTCGCCACTGCTGGGGTAACGCAGTTCGTCGTCGGCTTGGAGAATAACTTGGCTAATTACAGTCATGATTATGTAATCACGCGAAATAATATTATTTGCTAGTTTAACCAGTTCTCGGTACAGAAGTGAAGGGTGTGGGAAGATGGGGATTGAGGATTGGGGATTGGGGATTGGGGAACATTAAGGAAGCAATTGTAATAAATCTTCAATCACTAAATTTTCAATCTAAATCTAAAATCCAAAATCCAAAATCTAAAATCGAATGACTAATACCGTTTGGCGACAAGGTGAAATAATTGAAGTTGAAATTTCTGATTTAAGCGACACTGGGGATGGAGTGGGACGCTTTGAGGAACGTGTAGTTTTTGTTCCAGATACAGTTCCTGGCGATCGCATTCTTGTCAGGCTACTCCACGTTAAGCCCAAGTATGCTCATGGTACACTCAAACAAATCCTCGCGCCATCTCCACACCGCATTAGACCCAATTGCATTGTTGCTGATAAATGTGGCGGTTGTCAGTGGCAACATATTGATGATGATTACCAACTGACGGCTAAACAAAATCAAGTTATTCAAGCATTAGAACGTATTGGTGGTTTTCGCAACCCAGCGGTAGACCCGGTGTTAGTGGCTGATTCATCTTTAGCTTATCGCAACAAAGTTACTTACCCTGTTGGTGTTTCTCCTACAGGCCAAGTTCAAGCTGGTTATTACCAAAAAGGTAGCCACCAATTGATTAATTTAAATCAATGTCCAGTTCAAGACTCACGCTTCAATCCTTTATTGGCTGAGGTGAAGTTAGATATCCACAAGCGTGGCTGGTCAATTTATGATGAAGCTCGTCATCAAGGGACAATTCGCCATCTGGGTTTACGGATTGGTCGCCGCACAGGGGAAATGTTGCTGACTTTGGTGGTGAAAGACAAAAATTTACCAGGAATTGAAACCCAAGCACAGGAATGGTTACAGCGTTATCCCAACTTAGTGGGGGTATGTCTAAATCGAAATAGCGATCGCACAAATGCTATATTTGGTAATGAAACAGTTTGTATTGCGGGAATTCCTTACCTGCGAGAAAAATTCGCGGACATAGAATTTCAAGTACGCCCAGAAACCTTTTTTCAGGTGTACACCGAAACGGCTGAAGCACTCTTACAAGTAATTCAGTCAGAACTAAATTTGCAAGGTCATGAAGTTTTAGTTGATGCCTATTGTGGTATTGGCACTTTAACATTACCCCTAGCAAAACAAGCACGCCAAGTAATTGGCTTAGAAGTGCAATCAACAGCGGTAGAACAGGCTATTTTAAATGCTCAACACAATGGAATTAATAATGTGACATTCCAAGTAGGAGCAGTGGAAAAAACTCTTCCGAATTTGGGAATTATACCAGATGTCGTATTACTTGATCCGCCACGTAAAGGATGTGAAGCTAATGTTATCAAATCTTTACTTCACCTGCAACCTTCGCGGATTGTTTACGTCAGTTGTAAAGTAGCAACCCTGTCCCGCGACCTGAAAATAATTTGTGAACATGGCCTATATAAACTTACAAGAGTACAGCCTGCCGACTTTTTCCCCCAAACTGCTCACGTGGAAACAGCAGCATTCCTGGTGCGATCGCCAAGTTGACCAAAGGTATCGCCGTTGTCAAAGAGTAGTTCATTCTTTACAGAAACTAAAATGGAAAAAATTTTTAGTCGAGTGGTTAATAATAATGCTAAAATCTAATTAGGTTAGAAATAAAAATTCTTTTTCTTTAAAAAAATTGAAGTTGCATAGGCTCTTAAAAAAGGTGGTTCAAGTTGTGGAAATTACAAATCGGCAACAAAATATATAACCTCTATCTATATATTTCCCAGGAATGGCAATTTAAACAGTTGCCCAATGCAGCCGCAGCATCATTCCCACCGATTTTTAAATAAGCAATCATCACTCATCTTTAGAGTCAATGCTCCGCAGCATTTTCAAAATTTAGTTTTTACAGACGCAAGTTTGAAAGCAGTATGACCACCTAAGTTTTTATCAGGGTGACAGTGACACCAAACTGATGTCTAGCTAACTAAAAGCTACGGGGTTTCTCTTGTGATTACCATTTCTCTTCGTCCAGTTGGGCGCTATTGGGGTACTATTAGTTTTGCCTCAACTCTTTATCTTTGTCCAATATTAGACTTACTATTAACGGATATTCCTGCCAAATTACAAGCAGAACTGCGATTAGGACTTCAAGAAGCCCTAGTCAACGCAGCTAAACATGGCAATAATCTTGATCCCAGTAAATTAGTAGTAGTGCGATTTTCCTTGATAGATAATCAGTATTGGTGGATTATCTCAGACCAAGGAAACGGTTTCACTCCATCTTGTGACTGCAACTGTGATCCCACAGAATATTTACCACCAGATGAATCAGAAAGCGGACGCGGTATGTCTCTTCTCCATCAAATCTTTGATCAGGTAGAGTGGAACCGTAAAGGAACAGAACTCAGACTTTGTAAACAGCTAGAAACTCGTCGTCTTTTATCCTTACGGCGGTAATAGACAAAGGGCAAGAGGCAGAAATTAAGTTTCTTTCCCCTACACCCCACACCCTACACCCCACACCCTTAGCCTTTCCCGTGAGTAGGACAGGGAGGGGCAGAAATTGATTTATCTAGCCAACCTACAGCCTGTTCTAACCTAGCTTGTGCCTCTTGGGGTTGATTTTTGAGGAGAAACACCATAGCAGCCGCTAATTGTTCACTAGCGCGGGCATTGCGGTTAGATTTGAGACGATGCCAATCATTGGGAGAGATACTTAGCCTTTCCATCAGGGCTTGCGCCAGTTCTAGGGTAGAAACATCATTGAGTTGACTGGTTAGAGGCATAAGACTAAATAGCCGAGGTAAAAGTAAAAGTTATGATTTAATTATCAATGGACAATTGATAATTGACAATTGATAATTGACATTGGTTAATTTGGTTTAAAACCTCTCTGTTCCCAAAAAAAGAGCAAGAAAAACCTTTCCTTATTTTCAATCCTCAGCCCTTTACATAGAAGTAATTGCCCATTGTTCATTGTGTATTGTTTAACATAGCCAATCACTAATGACTAATGACTAACCCAGAAGCAAACCAGCAACCAGAGTTTGAACAGGAACTGGAGGAACTAGAAACAGACCTCCGACTCTTGAAAGAACGATACGCCCAAGTGCAACGGGATCAACAGGAAAAGGCACAATGGCAACAAGAATTAAAAAATCTCAAACAAAATAAAAATCAGACACCAGAACTAAAGGAAGAGTTAAAACGCATTCAAAAACAGTTAGAACTGCTAGAACTCAACTTAGAAAGCCAGTTGTTTTCTTGGAACAGCCTGAAAAGACCATTTTGGCAAGTTGTCCGTTTTGGTGGTTTAGGCGTAATTATCGGTTGGTTGTTGAGGTCTTGGGTTGGGTAATAGAATTTTGGATTTTGGATTTTGGATTTTGGATTTTCCTTCAATCAAAGCCAATATCATATATTAAATCTAAAATTTTCTCATCTAGCTATTTACAGACACTATTATCTATTTTTAGTTAAAATTAGTGTTGTTATATATAGTCAAAAAAAGCAACTTGTATAAAATGTTAAATCGTCGCATTGCCGAAATATTAAGAAGTGGTCAACCTGATGAGTCTTTAGTAGTGCAAGGTTGGGTCAGAACAAAACGTGAATTAAAAGGATTTGCGTTTTTAGAAGTTAATGATGGTTCATCCTTAGCTAACTTGCAAATAGTCATCAACCAAGATTTACCAGACTACGAAGAAATATTAAAACAAATCAACACTGGTGCTTCAGTAGAAGTGACAGGTGTACTGGTAGCTTCCCAAGGCAAAGGACAGCGAATAGAATTAAAAGCTGATGGTGTGAAAGTATACGGAGACGCTGATCCCGAAACATATCCTCTGCAAAAGAAACGTCATTCCTTTGAGTTTCTCCGCACCATTGCACATCTGCGTTCCCGAACTAACTCCTTTGGTGCAGTGTTCCGGGTGAGAAATGCTTGTGCAACTGCAATTCATCAATTTTTTCAAGAACGAGGTTTTTTATGGGTACATACTCCCATTATTACTGCTAGTGACTGTGAAGGTGCAGGTGAATTATTTACCGTTACCAATTTGGATTTAAAGAAAGTTCCCCGCACAGAAAATCAAGAAATTGATTATAGCCAAGACTTCTTTAGTAAACCTGCATATTTAACAGTTAGCGGACAATTAGAAGCGGAAATTATGGCGATGGCGTTTACCAACGTCTACACCTTTGGACCGACTTTCCGGGCAGAAAATTCTAACACTTCTCGTCACTTAGCCGAATTTTGGATGGTTGAACCAGAAATGGCTTTTTGTGACTTAGAAGGGGATATGGATTTAGCAGAGGAGTTTCTGAAATATATTTTTAGATACGTTTTAGAAACTTGTCCAGAAGACATGGAATTTTTCAATGAACGGATTGATAAAACTGTTTTAGAAACTGCAAATAATATTATTAACAATCAATTTGAACGGTTAACTTATACCGATGCAGTTAAACTTTTAGAAAAAGCTGATGTGAAATTCGATTATCCTGTTCAATGGGGAGCAGATTTACAATCAGAACATGAACGCTATTTAGCAGAACAATTGTTTAAAAAGCCTGTAATTGTCACAGATTATCCTGCTGGAATCAAAGCCTTCTATATGCGGTTGAGTGATGATGAAAAAACCGTCCGTGCAATGGATATTCTCGCACCGAAAATAGGGGAGATTATTGGTGGTTCGCAACGGGAAGAAAGGCTAGATGTGTTAGAAAAACGGGTTTTAGCCCAAGGTATGAAACTAGAAGATTTGTGGTGGTATTTAGATTTGCGTCGTTATGGAACTGTTCCCCATGCTGGTTTTGGTTTGGGATTTGAAAGATTGGTGCAGTTTATGACAGGTATGGGGAATATTCGGGATGTGATTCCCTTCCCCCGCACACCAGAAAATGCGGAGTTTTAGTCATAGTTGAAGGTAGTAGGGGTTTAGCTAAACTCCTACACTGATTATCAATTGAAAACTACATCTACAGCACTGCGCTTCACACTTACTTACAGAAATAACAGAAACTAATAAACCATTTTGGGATTCTTCACTTTCAATAGCTTTTTGTGCTGCTTGTGATAATTGACTTGGATCGTGAAGCAACCACAACCAAATATGGGTATCTAGTAAAATCATTCTGCTAATGCTTCCCAAAGTTCAGGCATAGGTTCATCAAAATCACTAGCAATGGTAATAGGTTTTCCTCTCAGTGGGTAATTCTTTGTAGTTTTTGTTTCTTGTGAAATAAGATCAATGTTTCCTGATTTAAATTCTAAGAACTCGATAAATTTAATTACTTCATTGAGCTGTTCAAGAGGTAATTTTTTGATTTTAGCGATCGCTACTTCTAAAGATATCATTGATTAGTTTCTCCTGTAACTTTAAATTACTTCTATTTTAGCAAGCGATACCTACGGTGAACTACCGCTAACGGGAGCATCCCTATTTTGAAAAAATAACCACAGCAACACTAAAAAATCTCTTAAACTCTCTTCCCTTTGTGTCCTTTGCGTCCTTTGCGGTTCAATCATATAAAGCCTTTGAGCGTTTATTTCGTAAGATAAACATAAATTTGCACATTTGGGATGCTCTCCCGCTAACGAACTTCCCACAAACTACAGATGGGCGATCGCTCTCCGTCATCCCAAAAAATCGCACCTGACAAGCATTCCTATATCATTCATTAACAATTAGATGCTTGACTTCTGGAATTTGAATATTTGAATTACTATTATTTGCAACCCAGATGAGGTGACTAGATGTTAATGCTACTCTTCCATATCAATAATCAACGTTACGCTATACCTAGTCAGCAGGTTGTAGAAGTAATACCGCTTGTCAACCTAACAACACTCCCCCATACACCTGAATATTTTGCTGGTGTTTTTAACTACCGAGGAAGAATTATTCCCGTAATTGATCTGTGTCAATTAATAAGTAATAAAAGTTGTGCTGATCATTTAAGTACACGCATTATTTTAGTTAATCACTGGGGTAGAGATGCGACACAGGAGACTGTACCGCAAATTATGGGTTTGAAGGCACAAAGAGTTGTAGAAACTTTACAAAAATCCGATATTGATTTAGTTGATGTGGATATTCAGATAGATAAACCACCTTACTTGGGTAAAATGATTATAGATGAGCAAGGCATGATTCAGTGTGTTCACATAGAATATTTATTGTCAGAGGTGCAACAAGCTTATCTTGTAGCTGAAGTTCATAGGGAATAAAAATAATACAGCATATTGCGGGTAAATGAAGTACAAATTTTAAGTATAAAACTATATACCAAAAGACTTTCTACCCTATTCCCTGTTCCCTGCTGTAATTAATGCATCGCTGAAAAATGATATATTCTGATGGCGAAGCTTTACTGAGAAAAAAAATTGGGTTAGACCCTAACTCAATAGGTTCTGATGCGATCGCTAGAGCTATAGAACAGCGAATGTTAGAATCTAGAATTACAGATATTAATAGTTACTTAGCAAAAATACAGGCATATCCACAGGAATTGGATGCCTTAATTAACAGTGTAATCATCCCAGAAACCTGGTTTTTTCGGGAAAGAGAATCTTTTAAATATTTGCAGCAATATATAGCATCTGAATGGTTGCCAAATCAAAAAAATACTGTGTTGCGGGTTTTGAGTGTACCTTGTTCCACAGGTGAAGAACCTTATTCTTTAGCGATCGCTTTATTAGAAGCAGGTTTGAATCCGAATGATTTTCATATTGATGCCATTGATATTAGTAAAAAAGCCTTGCTAAATGCTCAACGAGCAATTTACAATCAATATTCATTTCGTGGTAATCCCCTATCATTTCAGGAAAGGTATTTTCAACATCAAGAAACAGGATATCATCTGCATGAAAAAATAAAATCTCTTGTGAACTTTAACTACGGTAATCTAGCCGAACCAGATTTTTTGCTGGGGATGCAACCATATCACATCGTCTTTTGCCGCAACTTATTAATTTACTTTGACATCACAACCAAAGAACGCACAATTAGAATTTTAGAAAGATTATTAAATCCAGAAGGTCTATTATTTGTTGGACACGCAGAAGCAGGTTTATTGCTGCACTCTCGCTTTGTTCCTATTCGTCATTCTTCAGCATTTGCCTATCGTAAATTAGCTGTTGTTCATGCTCCTATCAAATCTAAAGAACACAAAAAGACTTACCCAAATTATCGTCTAATTCACTCAAAACAACACATCATAGACCATAAATTAAAGCCAACACCTTTAAATCTAACGCCTAAAGATAATACAGCGAAATTACTAGAAACCGCCAAAGCTTTGGCAGATCAAGGGCATTTACCAGAAGCCATTGAATTATGTAACGACTATATTAAACAAAATAAGGTTTGTGTAGAAGCTTATGTACTGCTTGGTCAATTACAACAAGCAATGGGAAAAAATGAAGATTCTTTACAGTCTTTCCAGAAAGCAATTTATCTGCAACCTACCCACCAAGAAGCCTTAACTCACTTAGCTTTATTGAAGGAAAATCAAGGAGACGTAGTTAGTGCTAACATCCTCTGGCAACGTATCCAACGACTTCAGAACAGAGTTTAATTAATATCAATTTTCTAGCTTGAATCTGGAAGACTCGTGTTAGGCTATTTGATTAAGTTTAAACAATGAATGTGGGGTTTCCGTTTATACGGTATAAAACAAGTAATAACCCAAGTTGCTATTTACAAAAGGTAAGGGTGTAGGGGTGTAGGGGTGTAGGGGTATAAGGGAAAAACTGAAGACTTTGTTCCTCAGTTTTTTATTTCATTTATCTGCAATCTGCTGTATTGATAGCTAAAGTTATATTTTTTCAAATTCACCACTATTCTATTTTACCAAAATTAATTTCTGAAAACTTGCAAAAACATCCTAAAAATATGCAACAAGGATTAAAAATTAATCAATTTGTCCTCGGTGGTTGTGGAATCATAGTTGTATTAACCTTTGTTACCAGCTTGGTTGCCCAATCAACTAATGAAAGAATTAGAGAAACTAACAATCTGGTAAATCATACCTATGAAATTAAAGCAAATTTAAAAGGACTGGAAAAATTCTTAATTGATGCTGAAACTGGTCAACGTGGATTTGTAATTACGAAAAAAAATGAATATTTAGAACCTTTTCAACAATCTAAAATAAATATAGATACTGCATTCAATGAACTTAAAAAACAAACTTCCAATTCATTTGATAATGAAGAAATCAAAAAAATTGAACATATCCAAAAACTATCTCAACAAAAAATGCAAGAACTAGAAGAAACAATCAATTTCAAAAAGAATGGAAAAGAAAAAGAATTATTAGAGCTTATTCTTTCCAATAAAGGTAAAACAATTATGGATGAACTCAGGATAAATATTAATTATTTATTACAAAATGCAGACAAAAAAATAGAAGACCAGAAAAATCAACTTTTAGCAATTCAAGATTTTTCTAATTTAGTTACTTGGGGAAATTTTTTCTGTATTGTGATTACAGTCATAATAGTTTCACTAGCTACTATTTTAATTCCTGGACGTGCGTTAACTCGTTCTTTGCAAAACGCTTTTACTTTAGCAGATAGAGTTTCTGCTGGTGATTTAACAGTCAAGGTAGAAAGTAACTCCACAGATATCATTGGCAAGTTAATGGCAACCCTCACAAATATGGCACAGAATTTAAGTAAACTGATACAACAAGTACAACAATCAGGAATCCAAGTAACCTCATCAGCAACACAAATAGCAGCATCAGGGAAACAACTAGAAACAAGTATCACGGAACAAGTAGCATCAACCAACCAGGTAACAGTAGCAGCCAAAGAAATATCAGCAACATCAAGAGAATTAGTCAAAACAGTAGAAGAAGTAGCGGCATTATCCCAAGCAACAACAGTAGCAGCAAGTGATAGTCAAAAAGACTTATTGCAGATGGAAACAACCATGCGTCAATTAGTAGAAGCAACGAATTCCATCGCTGCGAGATTGGGAGTAATAAGTGAAAAAGCCAATAATATCAATAATATAGTTATCACCATTACTAAAGTGGCAGACCAGACAAATTTATTGTCATTAAATGCCGCCATAGAAGCAGAGAAAGCCGGGGAATATGGATTAGGATTTGCAGTAGTAGCTAGAGAAATAAGAAGATTGGCAGACCAAACAGCAGTGGCAACCATAGACATTGAACAAATGGTTAAACAAATGCAATCATCCGTTTCCACAGGAGTCATGGAAATGGATAAATTTGCCGCAGAAGTAGGAAAAAGTGTAGAAGATGTAGCTAGTATTAGTAGTCAAATTGGACAAATTATTGAACAGGTGCAAGAGTTGACACCGAGGTATGAAGCAGTCAGTCAAGGTATGGAGGCACAGTCGCAAGGAGCAATCCAAATTAGTGATGCCATGTCCCAATTAAGTAGTAATTCTGTGCAAACTGCCGCTTCTTTGCGAGAGATTAATCAGGCTATTACTAAACTTAATCAAGTCGCTAACAGTCTGCGTCAAGAAATGAGTCGCTTTAAGGTGAATGATGCAGTAGATAAATACATCCCTAACAGTAATAGATTCATGGGAGAAAATGAATCATGGATGGCATGAACGAGCTATCAAATGTAGAAAGATGCTGGAATATAATTGGGATTACAGGCGATCGCACTTGTTCAGAATTATCCAATTTTATTCACTGTCGTAATTGTCCCGTTTACTCTTCTGCTGGACGCAACTTACTAGAACGTTCTATTCCCAAAAACTATCAGCATGAATGGACTCAGTTTTTCGCTGAGGCAAAAGTAGAGGCAGGAAACAAGCTAGTACATTTCCAAACAGAATCTGAAATCTTACCCACCACAGAAAGTCTAACAGTAGCAATTTTTCGGTTGCAGAAAGAATGGTTGGCATTGCCAGCGCAAGTCTTAAAAGAAACCATATCACCCACATTGATTCACACCATACCCCATCGCAGCAACGAAATATTAAAAGGATTGGTGAATATCCGAGGAGAACTACAATTATGTATTTCTTTGAGTCACTTATTGCATCTAGAAGCGGCTGAAACTGTTCCTGAATCTTTGAGTCCTATAGTTTATTCCCGCATGGTAGTAATTGAAAAAAGTGGCAATACCTGGGTTTTTCCTGTCGATGAATTCTATGGCTTACACCGATTTCATAACGATGAATTAAGATATCCCCCCCATAGTGCCACCTCAGTCCATCACACCTACACCAAAGGGTTTTTTCACTGGCAATCACGCAGCCTCAGCTATATTGATGACCAATTACTATTCATGTCCTTACAGAGAAAGGTGCTGCCATGACACAAGAGTCAGACTTTAGTCATCTTTCCTTGCTGGACTTATTCAGCATGGAGGTAAAAGCTCAGGGTGCAGTCTTGAATGACTGTTTGTTAGCACTGGAAACCAAGCCCCATCCGACAGAAGAATTAGCAGCTTTAATGCGGGCAGCACACTCCATCAAAGGAGCAGCGCGGATCGTGCAAATTGATCCAGCTGTCACCCTAGCTCATAAAATGGAAGACTGCTTTGTAGCTGCTCAGTCAGGAACAATTACCCTCACCCCGGCTGATGTCGATGTCTTACTACAAGCAGTAGATATGCTCTTACAGATGGCAGAAGCTTGTGTTGGCAACCCAGAACCTCAGTTTGATGATGGAATTGTCCAAGGTTTGGTAAGTGCGATCGCTGCTATTATCTCAACCCCAGTTGAGGCAGGGGAGCAGGGAGCAGGGGGAGCAGGGGAGGCAGGGGAAGCAGAGAAGAAAGAAGAATTAATTCCCTTGGCATCTTATCCAGTTCCTACCTCCCCACCTCTCCCTCCAGTCCCCAGTCCCCAGTCCCCAGACATAGTGCAGAACCGCGTAGTGCGAGTCAATGCCGACAATCTTAATCGTTTAATGGGTTTAGCAGGGGAATCCTTAGTTGAAGCCAAATGGTTAGAGAAATTTGCCGACTCGTTGCTGAAACTCAAAGCTAACCAAGTTCAGTTATCCAGCCTATTGGAAGGATTACAAGTTTTATGGGGAAACGGGGAGAATGGAAATCGAGATCATGGAAATAGGCAAATAGAAGAGCAGATGAGTATTGCTCGACAAACCGCCAGTGAATGTCGGCAGTTATTGAGCGATCGCCATAATGAACTGGAACTATTTTGCCAGCGTTTCTCCAACCTTTCTGATCGTCTTTATCGCCAAGTCATTGCTACCCATGCCAGTCCCTTTGCTGATAGGGGACAAAGTTTTCCCCGCATGGTGCGAGATTTGGCCAGGGAATTAGGTAAACGAGTCAATTTAGAAATTATCGGCAAGTCTACCCTGGTAGACCGAGACATCCTCGAACGTCTAGAAGCCCCATTATTCCATATTCTACGCAACGCCATAGATCATGGCATTGAGACACCCCAAGAACGTCTTGCTGTCGGCAAACCAGAAGAGGGACACATTCGTATAGAAGTGATTCATAGGGCAGGAATGTTATTAATTACCGTCTCTGATGATGGTAGGGGTATAGATATGGAAGTCTTGCGTCAAGAGGTGATCAAGAAAAACCATATCAGTCCAGAAATGGCTGCCCAACTCACCGAAAATGAGTTAATGGAATTCCTGTTTTTACCAGGATTTTCTACTGCTCAAACAGTTACGGAAATCTCCGGTAGGGGTGTGGGTTTAGATGTAGTGCATAGCACAGTACGAGAAGTTGGAGGTTCTCTCCGGGCAGTTTCCCAACCAGGAAAGGGAATGACGTTGTACTTGCAACTACCCCTCACTTTGTCGGTATTGCGGACTCTGTTGGTAGAAATAGCTCACGAACCCTATGCTTTTGGATTGGCGCGTATTGACAGGGTAGTGATGCTGCCGAAATCAGAAATTATCGTCTCCGAAAATCAGCCATTTTTCATGCTTAATAATCAGCCAGTAGGCTTGATATCGGCTCATCAAGTTTTAGAATTACCATCTCAAAATGTGAAGAGAGAATTTCTACCCATTGTCGTCATTAGCGATGGAGGAGCGCGTATTACTGGCAGCACTCGTCTTAATCATTATGGATTAGTTGTAGACCGCTTTCTAGGTGAGTGCAGTTTGGTAGTTCGACCTTTAGATCCTCGACTGGGCAAAGTTCCTAATATCAGCGCCGCAGCTTTGATGGATGATGGTTCGCCAGTCTTGATAGTTGATGTGGAAGATTTAGTCCGTTCTATTACTAAAGTTCTGGCTAGTGGACAACTTAGTCAAGTCAATCAGTCTGCTGATCAAACAGCTATCAAAACCTATAAAAGAATTTTAGTGGTTGATGATTCTATCACTGTGCGGGAAATGGAGCGCAAATTGTTAGAAAATAATGGTTATAAAGTAGATGTTGCAGTTAATGGCATGGATGGGTGGAATGCAGTCCGCAGTGGAGATTACGATTTAGTGGTGACAGATATTGATATGCCCCGCATGAATGGTTTTGAACTCACCACCCAAATTAGAAGTAATGGCAAATTGAAGCATTTACCTGTGATTATTGTTTCTTATAAAGACCGGGAAGAGGATCGGATTCAAGGATTAGAAGCAGGAGCAAATTACTATTTAACTAAAAGCAGTTTTCATGACAGTACATTATTAAAGGCTGTAATTGATGTCATTGGTGAGGCGTAATAATTTTGGATGTTGGATTTTATTATAGCAATTCCCATTCAAGTGAGGTACAAGTAATAATAATTAAACGCAGATGGACGCAGATGGACGCAGATAATTTTGTGCTTCCTTAGACTAGGAAATGCTATATGCTAAGAGACTTTCAAACCTCCTTCTTCCTGTTCTCTACTGCTAGTGTGAATATTGAGCGCCTTAAACAAAAAATTCGTTTACAATTTCTCATGAATCATTTATTATTGCTATAATTATATAAAAGCATCGCTTCCCTTACAGTAGTAATAAAACTTTACATATCACTGCTATAATCAAAGATATCGAGTTATTTCTTGAAAGAAACATGACACTAAACAAATTATTAGAAACTCAAGGTATTATTCACTCCGATCCGGAAATTATGAGTGGAGTTCCGGTTTTTGTAGGAACTCGTGTTCCCTTACAAACATTGTTTGACTATCTCGAAAGTGAGGGGGGGTTAGCTGAGTTTATTAATGATTTTCCCTATCTGGAGACTCAAACTATGAAAGTCTTAGAAAATGCAGCTAAATTGATAATTGCCCAGGAACGTTGTGCTGAATGATTATCTTACTAGACGAAAATCTTTTAAGTAAAAAACTGAAACAACCTTTTTTAAATAAAGGTTATATGATTTATAATGTTAATTATATGGGATGGCGCGGTTTCAAGGATAAACAAATTCTTGATTTAGCTGAAATACATCCTTTTGATGCTTTTATTACAGCTGATAAAAATCTACACTATCAGCAAAATTTAACAGGTAAAATGTTGAGAATTATTATTTTAGATTCTCGTAGCACTCAACCTAATCATTTACTTCCTCTGATGGAAAAAATAAGTGAAATACTCTCATCTTTATCAGTGGGAGCATTTCTATTAATCAATGATTCAGGTGAAATTGAGTATATTGGTTAATTATGTAACGTATTGGGTGTTTTGTTCATTATTTTGTCGTTTATTATAAGCGACGCTCTTTATTTTCTATATCACTATCCAAAAAAATCCCCGATTTATTGAAAAAGTCGGAGATTTGAGTTAATTCCAGTTAATCTTGAATTAATTAGGGTTTGCTGAAAAAGTCGAAAAAAACGTTGAGGAGAATTGAGTGGGTAGTCAGGCAGAAAT
>NZ_LUFH02000032.1 GCF_001586785.1 Sphaerospermopsis aphanizomenoides BCCUSP55 | reverse complement strand
ATCTAGATATAGCAAGGGTTTTGAGCCTCTATTTCCGTTTTTGCAGGGATCTCGGCTCAATCCCTGCTACAACTAACGCCCGCCAGTTATTACTAATAAAATCCAAATCAATATCACAAGGTAAATATTTAGCCCGTTTGTGTTCATTATCCAACACAAATTGCAAAGCTTCAATAACCGATTCATCCGCCGAAGTAGAGAGAATATCCAAAGACCGCACTAAACTAAATAGTGCTTTGCGGTTGACAGCATAAAACCGCCACATTAATGGTAGATAATTGTTAGTATTGTACGCCGCAATCTCATCTAATTTTTGCAGCAGTAATTCTGCACCACCATGTTCATCCAAAATTGACTGCACCTGTTCTCCAAATACCGCATTATCCTGAGTTTCTTTGGCTTGCTTGGATGCTTGTAATACTTGTCCCAATGTCGCTAACAATTCTGATGTTTCTACCAGATGTTTATCTCGTAGTTCCTGCAATCTTTGTTTAGCATTATTTTGAATTTTCAGGATACGTTTAATAAACATCTCCACCAGATAATCACGAGTTTTTATCTGTGCTTCGTACAATAGACATAATAGCAATGTTCGCCGTTTGGGTAAATTAATATCTTGAAATTCCGCAATATCTAAAGTTCTAGCGGATGCAGCAAAATGTCTAACTTTGCTAGGAGCAATATTTTCCAGAAGTCGCTTGGCATTACCAAAGGTCATGAGCATATCAAATTTGTTTTGCAGGAGTTTAATCCCACTCAATTTGGCACTTTTAGGAGGTGATTTTAGTAAATTCAGGGTGGCATTTTCATCATCTTCGTCCTCTTTGTTGGTGACTACAAGTAATTGGTCTAAATAAATCTGCTCGTTGATTGAAAGTCCCTGAGAACAAAGTGCAAATAAACGATTATTAACCATTGAACGAATGTGGCGAATTAATCGGTCAAGGGTGCTAAATGCTGGTAGTTCGTATCGTTCTTTAACTAATTCTTCAATTGCTACATTGATTAAATCCGCAGGGTGGTCTTTAATTTGGGCTGCTTGGGCAACTATTGTAGCTATTAGTCTCTGAGCGGTTTTATCATACTGTTTGACCCCTAAATACTCGCGGATAATATTTTTATAGGTATAACGCTGGCGTTCGGAGGGTGTTGCTTTTATTGAGTCTTGTAATTTTAAACACGACCGTAAATGTTTGATGACTGCTATTGGTATGAGTTCGGGTTGAGGGAAGTATCCCAGACGTTGAAAGGATTTTAACATCACCATTAACCGCAGTAATCCTTCATGACTCTTGGTTTTAGATTTGACAAATTTGATTTCTGCGGCTGTTGTTGTATACAGTTCTGCTAGTTCTTTGGGGTCAGGAAATTGTTTAAATTTGGGGTAAGCAGTACGGTCAATTGATGTCATTTAAGTGATATTTGAAGCATATATGATTGGGTGGAAATTTTGAAAATATACTGAGACTTACAACCTTCTCAGAAATTGAATATGAGTTATATATGATACCTTGACCCCTGGTAAATGTTTTTATCCCTCACTTTTCAACCAAAGAGTATTATAGCTTCTTTAGGGTACACAATTTGCCATGAGTTTGAAAGGCTGTTTTTTTGTAGAATTTTATGGTGGATAATTACCCAATGTGAGGAGATTTTATTAGTTTTTAGTTTCTGATTGGATGAGGATATTCAAGGCATGACGGGCGGCTGATTCGGCTTTTTGTGAGGTCACTTTTTGGTAACGTAATGTGGTTTGAATGCTTTCATGTCCCATTAATGAACGTAATTCTTCTATGCTGATTAATCCTACTCTTTCTGTAGCATAAGTATGCCGCAAGTCGTGAATACGAATCCCTTGAAGTTGCGGATATGTGTTGGTTATTTGTCGCCAATAATCATGTAATGTGTGATAGCTGATTCTACTGATTTTGAGGGTGACTGGATGTTGTGCTGTGAACAATGCGTTGCTAGAATTTTGGGAATGTGAGTTATTTTTGCTGGATTGTTTGTTTTGATGTCGTGAGTATTTTAAATATTTATCTAGGGATTGGGCGGCATCGTCACTATAAAAACACCATCGTTGTTTGTTGCCTTTACCTAATACTTGGAATTTCTGGTTTTTGATGTCTATGTCTGATAAGTTTAGGGCTAAAAGCTCTCCTATTCTACATCCTGTGCGATGCAATAGGTGAATTATGGCGTTCATTCTCAGGTCATCTTTTACTGCTTGATAGAGTATTGAGAGTTGTTCTGGTGTTAGGTATCTGATTGTGTTGTCGGTTTTATGTTCTCCTTTTTCTCGCTCTGGTTGACGTTGTTTTAGTCCCCGGATGGGGTTGATTTTTATATACTCTTGTTCTACTGCGAAGTTAAATAGGCTTTGCAGTATTGCTTGATGTTTGTGGTGGGTTGTGTATTTTAAATGGTTGAGGCTGTTTAGATACTCTACTAATGTTTGTTTACTGATAATTTCTATTGGCCAATTTCCATACTCTGCCAGGAATTTTAATAGGGTTAATTCGTAGGTTTCTTTGGTGCTGGGTGCTAGTCCAGTCCGTTCTAAAAATTCTTTGGCTACGGTGGCTAATGTTATGGCCGTTTTCACTGGAATTTATGTCTTTAATATCAGGTTTTTTATCTATAAATTATATATCTTTTGATGAGTTAGTTGACAGTTTTTTATGGATACTTTTAAGACCCCTCGACCTGGTGAATCTCTTGCTGCTTATGTTTTACGTCTGCGGAAGGCTCTTGGTTTGACTCAGTTTGATTTGGCGAATGCTGCTGGTATCCATTCTCGTTCTGTGGGTAAGATTGAGCGGGGTTTGACGCTTTCGATTAATCGCCGCACTCTTGGTGGGTTGGCGGTGGCTCTTGGTGTACCCCAAGAGTATTTGGATGCTGTGATTGAGGGGGAGGAAGTTTCTGCGGTTCAAGGGGTTAAGTTTTGTCCTCAATGTTGGAATCCTGGTGGTGCTGTGGATTCGATGTGGAGTGAAATCAGGGCTAGGTTTTGTTATCTATGCGGTACACCTTTGCGGGCTAGTTGTGCCAATTGTGGTGAGTTGGTGGTGTCGTTGAGGTATAAGTTTTGTCCTCTGTGTGGGAGACCTTATAAGGAGGGGGGTAGGAATTCTTGAAATCCATGCACAGTAAGCGTTTCCAGACCATCTTGCAGGTTTTTACTCGTATCTCGGCTCAATACCAAGTTGTTGCTCAGAATCTGGCATTGGGTCATCTTACCGTATTCCCAGTGCTATCTCCCCCGAAAAAAAATCGCTCTCCTACCTGTAAGGTTTGCTTTCTAAATTTGCAGAACAAACAATACATCTGTTGATAGAACTCTAGAAATCATTCAGAGCAATAACGCCAATACGCTCTTCTGATTCAACAATGTAGTTGTGACAGGAGTTACTGTGAACAAACAGTTATTACAATTTTTTCATCCAAGTTCTAATCAGCTGGAATTTGGTTCTGTGAAGTATCGCCTGATGTATCCTGAATCCGGGTTGGGTTTGACTGATAGACAAGCTGATTGGGCGATCGCACAATATTTATGTTTTTTGATGTTATTCTGGCTGTATCCTCAAGCCAACCTTGTGCCTAATAGGGTGATAGATAAAGTCTGGCATTGTCATTTACTAGATACTCAAAAGTATATGGCCGATTGCCAATTATTGTTTGGTGCTTATGTACATCATTTTCCCTTCTATGGTTTGCGGGGGACTGTTGATCAACAACAAATGTATGCTTCTTTTCTGCAAACTCAACAGTTATTTTCACAGCATTTTGGTTTAGATATAATGGAGCGATCGCAACAAGTTTTTAATACTGATATTTTACAACCTAGTGGGTGTCATTTACCACAAAATGTAGAAGAATCACGGCTGAGTGTTCCCGTTAATATTGATCAACTATTAAGCCAGTCAATTGCCTAAGTAGGTCAACCTTAAAAAAGGCAATATTCAGATCCCTGATTTCTTAAAGAAGTCGGGGATCTATAATCTGGGATGTGAGTTTTGATATCCCAGGTTTCTTGATTAATGTTATAGCCGTAGACAGAGTATTTAGGACATCAATTGTTAGCACAGCTTGGCGTAAGCCATTCATGAAAGTCTTGCTAAAATAGGTTTTTAGTCCTGACTCCTGACTCCTGACTCCTGACTCCTGACTCCTGCTATAACTATTAGTTTTTGCATTTCTGCTGCTTTCTGACGCATCCCTAATTGCGTAAAGCTTTTTTTTGCTAATGTTGCCCAATGAGTAGATTCTTCTAAATTACCTCTTGTTTTCTCTAATAAAGCATAGGAACGTTGACAGAAGGCTATACACCGACTATCTCCATAATGCTGTGCTGTAGGTAAACTTTTTTCTAGCCAATTTTGCGCTTCTGTTAATTCTCCTTGTTGAATGGCTACTTGTGCTAACCAATCTTGAATGTAAGTAATTGCCCGTTCCCAGTGAATCTCTTCAGCCTGATTTAATGCTGTATGATACAATTCTTTTGCGGTTCCATAAATACCTGTATGGAGATAAATTTGGGCTTCATAGTAATTTATCAGCAAGGATGTACGGAGATGCAATAATTGTTGATTTGTATCTTGTTTGAGTAGGTCTTTCCCTTGTTCTAACCTTTGATTTGCTTGCTCAAATTCCTGTTCATCAATGTGTAGAGCTACAAAATTAATCAATATCTTAAATTTAAAATTGACATCTTGATATTCTTGTAAATCCCAAGCTTGTTCTAATAGAGTTTTTGCTTCCTTGCGTTCTGCTGGCTCATCAATTAAGGCTAATGTCTGACTTTTATCTAACAAAGATTCTGCTAAAGTTACGTAATCTTCTTGCTGTTTTGCAGTAGCAATTAACCAATCTATCCATGATAGTCTTTCTTCCCAATAACCTTGAAAGCGAGTATAGCCTTTGAGTAGTTGCCATAACTGTTTAAAGCTATCATATTCTCCTTCATCAATGCAGTATTCAACGACTGCTCGCAGATTTATCCATTCGGTTTCTAGTAATCGGCACATCTGCCATTCTTGCCAATCTTCATGTTGATATTGTGTCAGCAATTGTAGATACCAATTTATCCATCTTTGCCGTGCTGACTGTTCAAAATTGGTGTGATTATTCAGTTGAGCGATCGCACAATCACGAGTTAATGATAACATTCCATAGCGTCCATGAGGATATGGTTTCGCTAAAGATAATCTGACCAGACGTGCTATATCACTGGGGAGGTTGCTGTAGTGTAAACTATCAAAAGCCACAAAGGCGATCGCCTCACGAGATACAGGGCTAGGAAATAATGCCAGTGCCATGAGCAAATAATAACTATTTTGTTCATTTATTAGTGCAAATGACCCTTGAAAGCAGAGATGAACTAAGTTACTATTTGGTTGTGTTAAGTTTGCAAGAACATCCCTGACTAAATAACCTTCTGCTAGTTGACTAATAGCAGCTACAATTGCTAGGGGTACACCTGCGGTTTTCTGACAAAGTTTGAGAATTTCATCTTGGTTTAAGTTGACATTTTTTTCCTTTGCTAGTTGTTGAATTAGATAGATTGATTTATCATCTGCTAAAGGTTCTAAATTAATTGGTACTCCCCATTGAATTTGTTCCCGACTGGTAATTATTACTTTGACAGTTGCAGGTAATTCATATAAAAAAGCGAGAATGGCTTCTATATCCTCAACAGTTTCTAAATTATCTACTAACAATAAAGTATGCTGAAAACTCAAAGCATATAAGAGAAAATCTATCTGTTCATGGAGATGCAGAGGTAAATCATCCAGACAACCCAAAGCAAGGGCGATCGCCCTAATAATATCTGCAATAGTTTGTATTTTCTGATAACGTGGTAAAATGCCCCTACCTGTCAATCTCTGCGGTTGGGCGGAAGTAAAAATAATCTGATCAAATAGGGGTTGATTTTCCTCTGTTTCCTCAGCAGTGTGTAAAAATTGATAAGCCGCTTCTAGCACCAATGCAGTTTTGCCTAATCCCCCACTACCTACTACACTTATGCGCTGGTTAGCTTGTGGTGTAGATAAGAGTTTGCTGATTTTATCTAATTCCCCATCCCTACCTACAAACTCAGTATAATCACGAACGGGCAGACTTTCTAAATATCGCTGCTTTTGGTTACCATCCAATTCTCTTTTCTGAATTAGTCGCATCTGTTCTGACTGATGCTGTTCATCAGTATTTGGGGAATCATATTTTTTTAAATATTCTTCATAGGTGCAATTAAACAAAGTACGACATAAGCCATTAATTACCCAGTATTGTGCATTTTCCTGATTTTTATACTGTAACTTGCGAATAGTTTCTTCACTGGGAGGATTGTAACCGTTGCGTTCTACCCAAGCTTGAGCAAAACAACCCCAAGATATACCTCTACCGTATTCAAACTGACTTTTCAATTGAGTAGCGATCGCTTGCTTGAGTTCTGGGGAAACAGGTTTAGGATTCATCTCTTTGTGAGGATGATGTAATACGATCCGCGAAATTCCATCAATTACCCAGTATTGACAGTTGCTAGGTGTGTTGGAATGTAACAAATCTAAAATCTCTTTTTCCGCAGGAGGTTTACCTAATTTCTGTTCCCATTTACACCAATATGCTATCAAGTCTGCAATTTTATTTCCGAACTGTTTCTCAAATGCCTTTTGTAACTTTTGTTTTTCTCCTCGATTAACACGTATAGGGCGATCACTCCTCTCAAAATTCTGCAACTCAGGTGGTACGGACATAAATTAATTTAATTGTTAAGACTAGATAGATAACAAAAATCAAGCGTTTTCAAAAAAAATACGCCGAATGTCGCTATTTCTTTAATTTAGAGCTATTTGGGGATGAATAGGTCATTTTTCCGGATCATTTTATAACGTTGGTTTGAAGTTTGTTTTGAGTTGGTTTACCAAGGTATCACCAGTAAAAATATTGATGTAAAAATTGAGAGCGGGTAATCAAAGCCACGTCAGGAGAGGAATTTATGAAATACGAGTATAACGTGCAAATAGTTGATTTTGAACAAGTTAATACACAGTGTAACGCTTTAGGACAGCAAGGTTGGGATTTAGTAACAGCTTATCCCTCTGCCAGAGCAAATTGCTGTAATCAAGCTGTACCTACTATTGTCCTCATTTTTCGGAGAAACGCATGATGTGGGTGCATAGAAAATCTCAGCCGCAACATCCAGGACAACCTCTGCAAAGTCAGGCATTCCGGGAGTTTACTAACTCTCTAGAACGGATTCCCTTATTAGCTCATCATCCTGCCTGTCGTCACCACCACAATCATATTATTTACGTGGGTAAAGTACCTCTGTGTTTGGGATGTACCATGATTACTTGCGGGTTAGCTGTAGGTATTGCCTTACTCCCACACTTAGGAATAATTACGCGCTTACCTTACTACGTTTTGTTGACATTGGGTGTTATCCTCTACATTCCCGCTATTCTGCAAATTTGGATTCAGAAAAAAACCTATAAAATGTTCGCTAGATTTTTACTGGGTATAGCGATCGCTTTTTTAGTTTATGCAGGTTTATGGTTAACACCTTTTTCTTTGCTAGGTGTGATTTTGAGAATTGGGTTTCTTACCTTCTTTGGATTGGTTTGGAGATTAACCTTAAAAGTCCGGTCTACTTATTCTAAATCACCCTGTCAAAATTGCCCTGATGGTAGATTTCCTGTTTGTTCTTACACTATGCACCGTGTTCCTAAATTAGCTCGGAAATATTTTGCTAAATCTGATGGTAGTGACTCAGAAGCAGATGAATTTGTCAAAGCATTGTTATCAGTTTATCAGTAAGTATTTAGCCGTCAGCAGTCAGATAAAAGCTTTAAAAACTGAAATACAAAGCAGGAGAAAAATTAAAAGATAAATACCGATGAGCTATACATTTATTTATGGTGAAGACTATGGTCACTTAAATGAATTTTCTGGTGAAATATTAGATAGTAATATTAGCATCTGGACTGGAAGATTAGGCATCCCAGGTACATCTTCACTTGAAGCTGTTCAGCTTTCGCTCTATTTAGATGGACAGTTAGAACAGAACACAAATATTTTTAGAGGAAAATTTATTGATTTTAAAATTGATGTCACAAACCATAAGATTTATTCATGGAAATATCAAATTTCACAAGGAAGGTGTGATTATGTTTATATTTTGAGGTGGAGTTTAAAGTAATTTTCATTGAATAACCACGCCAAAGACGGAAGTTAAAATTTGCTCAGATTTCCAAATAACAAGAATTGGAGCTTTCAATAAAATGCGAAAAATTATCTTATCTACACTATTAACCTGCTCAGTTATTACTTCAGGTTTTATCTATGATAAAACAGCTATTGTTAATAGTAAATCCGCTAATTGTGTTTTAGTTAGAGGTGAACCTTCTTACGAATATGAAAATCCCATATCTGTTGGTAGAAAAATTGAACATCCTATCAGTTGGGTTTATTTATCTTCTTCTGGAGAACGGGAGCTTACTTGTGAGATAGTAGATAGCAGTGCAACAACTTGGACTGGAAAACTAGCTATTCCAGATAATTCTAATATGGAAATGGTTCAGCTTTCAATTTATTTAGACGGTAACTTAGAGCAAAAAATTAGTATTTTTAGGGGTAATGTTACTGAATTAAATATAGATGTAGGCAATCATAAAAATGTATCCTTTAATTACAAAGTCAAGCAAGGTAATGGGAATCATCTTTATTTTCTTAAGTGGGATTTAAATTAGAATTTCTTGGATTCAGGTATCAAATAATTTAAAGATAATAAGTTCAAATCAAAGAGGATACACCTATGAACCCAGAAGGCAAAAAAACACTTAACACAGGTGCAAATATAGATAAACGAATTCAAAAATCAATAGAAGCTAGAGATCAAACTAATGCTTCCCAAAGTGGACAGACATCAAAAACTAAATCTGCTCAAAATCAAGAAACCCTGCAAGAGAAAATAGCGCGTATCAAGTCGCAAGCAAAGCTAAATGCACTGAAACAGCAACATCCTCATCTATTCCCAAATACGCAGACTCCAAATAGTCCATCGGCATCTTCTGAACCTTCTCCCAATTAAGTTCCTCTCTTTAGGACTAAGAATAAATTTTGGAGGCATTAAAGTTTTAAATATGGAAAGATTTCTGTTTTGGGTATTTGCTTTAATCTTCAAAATCTACTTTCAGATTTTGGGTTTACTTTTTGGGTGGATACTCAAAATTAGTAGATGGATATTTCATGAGCTATTTAAAAGTGTAGGTGCTTCTGTAAACAGTAAAAATCTTTTGATTCTTGGTCCCGGAGAGTCATTAAAGCCTTCTGTGAGATATAAAGAACTATTTGATTACTCACAAACCGCCAGCCAAAAGGAGGTTTGTACTTTGTTTACAGGTAACTTGAAAAATGGAGATTTTTGGCTAGGAAGATATGTAAACTTTCGTGGTAGCAGAGCATCTATTTCTGCGGATATTTGGCTTCCCAATGATTTTTTGCATCAGCATATTTTGATTGTTGGTGCAACTGGCTCTGGGAAAACAGAGTTATTGTTAAAATCAGCACAGAACTTGATGTTAAAGGGCAACTTGGTTTGTGTTGATGCTGCTGGTTTTTTAGGAGATAGATTTGCTGGTTTGGCACAAAGCGCGGGATCAAAGTTGGTCTGTTGGGATTTAAGTACAACTCGTAATCGAGTAGTTTGGAATTTTTTGGAGGAATTGGAAAAATTTGGTAGAGAAAAAGAAATTAGAGCGATAGCAGAGGCTATCTATGGTAACTACAACGATACAGACCATAACGCCGCATTTTGGAAGCGCGATATTATGTGGTTGACAGCTATTCTTGGTGTAGTTGTTGAAGCAAGAAAACAAAAGTTGATCCTATTAAACCCCAGTGATTTAGCTGATTTAATCACAGATAGAAATGCTGTTCAGACATTGTTAAGTAATTTACCAAATGCGTTGAGTCAGTGGGGTTCTGATTTGTTTTCTTATATGAACCTTCCTGATGACCGATTTGGTATGGATATCAGTTTTTTACAAAATAAATTAAGTCCTTTCAAAGACCCAAATGTTAGAGCAATTTGTGATGGAGCTAGTGGTATTTTTTTACTGCCAGCTTTAAATGGTACTTCCAGACATACTTTGGTGATTGGTCAATCCTTGGCAGATGGTAAGTTTGGCTCATGTTTAGCCGCTGTGATGATTAGTTATGTAATGAATGTTATGTATCGTCGCATGAACAATCCTAAACATAACTGGACTCCTACTTATATTATCTGTGATGAAGCTCCTCGTCTCAAAAATCTTGATTATGAAGAGTTAACCGCCATTGGACGTAATGCTAAAGCTAGTGTTTTTTTGATGTGTCAATCTATTGATCAATTTCCTGAAAAAACAATCGCAGCACTAAACAACTGCCGAACACAAATCTTTTTACAAGGAGTGAGTCACAAAACAGCAGATTGGTTGAGTAGACAGTTAGGCGAATATGAAAGACAGGTGATGAGTATGTCTTTTCAAGGAGCATTTGGTCCTAGTCCTGCTAATCAAAGAAATCTTAGTTATGAACGGATACCTGTTTTGGGTGTGAGAGAGGTTAGTAGCCGACCTTTAGGTGTTCTACCCAGTGGATTGAGTGCCATTATTCGGGTTAATACTGCCAGTAGTCCTACCACTAAACCTTTTTTAACTGATTATTCCAATTAAGGTGTAAACCCATGAAATTCTTGATTTTTCCAAACATCTTCTGGGAGTCACATTATTCCCAAATCACGGAAATTAAAATTTTCTTAAACAACTTTAGGTTGTACGTTACGTATAAATACGGTTAAATAGCACCCGGGTCTAAAGATTTGCCAGCAAGTAACAAAATTTATGTATATTTTAGTGACTACAATCTGGCGTTATTTCTGTGTAGTTGCATAAGTTTATGTAAATTCCAATCAAATAGTTAATTTATCTAAGTCCATTTACTAGCAATGTAATGTTACAAAACAATGCAAGACTCAATTTTATGTTTTAAAAATTTACGTAATCTTTATGTGATTAGTAACAGCCTAACTGTGTATTATTACAAGTATAGTGAAAGGTAAGAACTGTGGGAGTAGTTTATATAGGCGATCGCGCTACTGGCAAGACACACTTAGCAATGGAGTTGGCTAACCCAAAAAATGAGTATGTCAAGGTTATTAACCAGGACTACGATTTTCTGAAATCCAATCTTATGTTTGATGAAGTTTCTGGCAAGATTGCCCAAACAGAAGTCATCTTAGATCGGTTCTTAGATATTGAAGTCCGACTACCCACAGGCAATAAACAAGTCCTTGTAGATTGGATAGATACACCAGGGGAAGTATGGAGAAAAAGTTGGCAACAGGATAACCCGACTGAGTGGAACAGATTTTTGCAAACTATCCGCGAAAGTGAAGGAATTTTACTCATCCTCCCACCTCATCGGGGGTTAAATTTTCAGCCCAGTATAGATGTAGATCAATTTATGAGTCAACAACAATGGTGTAATAGGTTTGATCGCTGGGTAGATTTTTTCCGCCAAGATTGTCCCAAAGCTAGACATATAGTTATTTGTTTGAATAAGGCGGATATGTTTTGCAATTTATCCAAAGAAGCATCAACTTTAGGTTACAACCCTAATGGCGCTCAAATGAATTGGCAACAACGCCATTTATATAGTCTGCAACGTTATTTCCGGCCTATTCAATCCCAGTTAGAACAAATTAATAAAAGTGTTTCTGGTTTATCAGTTCGTTGTTTTATTACATCTATTCATAATCGTTCTTTATTAGAATTGCCTTGGATTTATCTCGGTAGTTTCTTAGCTAAATAGTGAGGATAAAACAAATATGGGAAACATTCGCGTTATTGGTCCACGAAGTTCAGGTAAAACCACTTATCTAGCGGCTTTAGCTTATCAACCAGCTAGAAGCAGTCGCAAAAATAAAAACTTTCATGTTCAACCACTCAATGATGATACAAAAAATTTAGCAGACAAAGCTGAAAACATTATTTTAGAAGGTAGTTCCTTAGAACCTACTACTATTAAAGTTAGAACAATAGATGATTTAGCTGTCTACTCCTTTAATATAGAAGTAAAAAATGGCTTTTCTAAAGACAAATTTACATTAGCCGTAAGAGACTATCCAGGAGAAATTTTTGATGAATTAGAACATGGTTCATCAAATTCCTTGCATCAAGAATTTATAGATGAATGTTTAACCAAAGATGTTAGTGGTTGTTTAATTTTATTAACAGAGTGGAAATATGGAACTGATAGGTCTTACAGTCGAGTTTTAAAACGATTTATTGACGAAATGGATAAACATGAAAGGGCTAATGATCTACGGTTAGCAGTAGTAATGAGTAAGTGTGAGCGAGGAGAACTTTGGCCAGGGCGTTTAGACCCAGAAATTGATTTATTTGATGTTCATCTTCCTGAAACTAAAAAAGTTTTACAAGATAAAATTCCTGGGAAGAATTTAACCTTTTATGCTGTATCAACTTTTGGAGTTTTGGGACGTAATGATCCCCGACCTAATCGCATTGAAGAGTGGGGAACAAACGGTAGAAATTCAGTTTTACGAGAGCCAAATCGTTGGCAACCCTACGGTTTAATTTCCCCTCTCTATTGGTTAAGTACAGGTAAAAGGATGAGATATGATGCTTGATTTCTTCAAAAAAAATAAAAATACTATTTCTGAACCCCTACAAAGTAGTGCTGTAATTCGGGTAATAGGCGATCGCAGTGCTGGAAAAACAGCATACATGGCTTCTTTAGCACGGTGGCCAAATGCCGATCCCAAAAGTCCAGTACAAACTGTTACTCCTGTAGGTGAAGCAGGAGAGGATTTAGTTAGTAAAGCACAAAACATATTAGAACAAGGTTTACAACTAGAACCTACAGACCTAAATGCTAATGCAGCAGAGGTGAAAGATTACACTTTAACAATTACTCTCAAAGCACAATTTTCTTGGAAGAATCCTCAAGCCACAATTGGTTCAAAATTAGCCAATCTTAATATCAGTTGTAAAGACTATGCAGGAGAATTTTTTGCTGATTTACTACAACAATCAGGAAATCCAAAACTGCAAGATTACATGGAAGATTGCCTACAAGCAACCGGCATTATGTTGTTAATAGATGGTACAAGTCGTAAGGATTCAGACTATGTGAATGCTTTAGATAAATTCTTGACCGCTTTAGATCGCACAGATATTAATCGTGGATTTAGAAGAATTGCCTTGGTATTAACTAAATGCGAACAATCAGAATTATGGGTAAATCGCCATCAACCAGATTTTTTAGCTAAAGCTCGTTTTTCTCAAGTATGTGCAAAGTTGCAAACTTGGCAACAAATGGGCGCAGGTGAAGTAAATTACTTTACCGCTTCTGCTTTTGGAATGTTGGGACAGAATTGTCCTGAACCCAACGTTAACTTAGATCGTCGCAGTCGTGATGGTGTATCAGCAATGATTAAAGATCCCAAACGCTGGCGGCCTTTTGGTTTAGTAGCGCCGATTTATTGGTTATGTACAGGCGATCGCCATAGAGAATTAGACAAGGGTTAAACGCATGAATTTATCAATCATTGAAATTCACGAATTTAGTACCGGTATTAGACCACAACAAACAGTTGATGGTTGGGTGTCGTTAGGTTTCACTGGACAATATATGAATGTGACAACTGAGCGCATTCCCGAAGTTATTGAGCGATCTATTGCTAACCGGGAATTTGCCGTTGCTGAAGGTGCTTATAGTGATCAACCTGCCATTATTGGCCGGGTTTTAGGAACAGGAGAAAATACTTTTTCTGTATTAGCTATAGTTACACGGGGAAGGGATGAAAAAGGACGCAGTGCTTCCATGTATCGTTATTTTTTCACTCAAGGCATGGAAAAAGATGCGTTTCAAAATCTGCGATATTTACTAGCTTGGTGGGAAAATCAGGAAACACCACCAAGATTTAATCCCTTTGATATTCAGGAAGTAGGAAATCCCCATATATATGATATCAATACTCTAACTTCTGCACAAGTAACTCCTAGAGATATTGATAAAAATGATCATAAACCAGTATTACTTTCGCCAACGGAACAATTGAATTTACACAGTATCAACTCTTTAGCATATAAAAAATATAACGCTAATAAAAATGGTCAACCTATTTCTTGGGCGTTTAATGTAGAAGCATTAGAAAAACCAGAACGGTTTTTAGTCATTCAAGCTGCTTCTGATAAAGCTTATCAAATATTGCAAAAAGCCATTAGTAATACTCCCAAGGTATTGCCACCAGCAGTTGTTACAGATGAGGAGGCTATTAAATCAGCTATTCGCGGTTTAATGAATAGTTCCCAGGTAAAACCGGAAAATGTAAAAGTAATTGCCGATGCTTTAGCTAATGACAAAATCACCTCAGCATATTGGCATACTTTATTTGATGGACAAGGAGCGAAAACAGCTATTGCTCAAAAAATTTATAGCCCGCAAATGGTGAGATTAATCACTTTAAGAGCAGTTGTGATTCCAGAGACAATGTTAGAGTTTTTGGGTTGGTTAAATATAAAACCTGGTCAAAACCCTGATGATAATCAAACTGTTTCTTTAGAATTTCAAAAAGCCATACGTTCTGCTTTACCTAAAGACAAATTAGCTAATAGCATTAAATGTATTTTACCAGAGTTATTAAATGAGTCGCCAAAAATTACGCCAGAAGCTATTGCTTGGTTATTAAGAAGTAATGATAGTGTTTGGGCATCAGGTTGTAAAGATTTTATTAAGGATGTTGAACATGATTTACAATTAATTGTTGATAGCAAAACAGTTATTCCACCTAATTTGTATAAATGTGATCCTCAAACTTGGGTAGGTTTAGCATCTCATAAACAAGAAATATATTCAAGTTATGCTTCTTATAAATTTAAGTTAGGAAAATATACTGCTTTTGCTAAGTTGTTTGAAAATGTGAAAGATTATTCACTTTCTGCTTACTTTTATCAAGTGAGTCAAGGTATAGTACCTAAAGATGTATTTAATGAAGTTCAAGGTTCTAAAGAAGTTTTTAAATTAAGACTAAGAAGAAAACAGAATTTGCTTGAAAAAATTATTGAGTTTCTTTCTGAAGGACAAACTGTATCACGTCATGACGCTTTATTTACTCTACTTCTTGTTCTTTTCTTTAGTATTGTTTACAGTTGGTTGATTAAGGCTTTATTTGTGCGCTTAAACCATTCCTCAAATCAGGAGCAGCATAGAGTAAATATATCGCAACAAAGAGATTCTGAAAAACAAACTAATTCTGGTAATTCAGTAAAAAACAATAATCCTCTCCCCAAAGTCAAACAAGATGAACCAATTTATGATGAAACTACTATTGCAAACCAAGGAGATAAAGACATAAAAGATAAAGAGGATAAGATTCAAGATGCAATACAACAACAACAATTTAATCAGACCATTAACGCAATAGAAAAAATTATTTCAGAAGTAACAACTAAATTTCCTAGTATCAGTAACAGAGATATCGTCTTGAATCACATCAGTATCAACTTGGGAGATACAAATTTTAAAGAAATTTATAACAATGCTAGGAAGAATCCATCATCAAATGATCGTAGAAAAATAGCTGAAATAATATATGAATATCAAACACTCAATGAAAGTGAAAGCAAAAATGCCTTTGGTTATTTTACTGTTCAACAATCTTCTTACAAGAGACTAAAACGTGAGGTAGAGTCTATGTATTAATAAATTGTATATTTATTAAATCATTTTTGAGGATAAGATTATGACAGTCAGATTGCTTGTATTTATATCAATGATAGTGTTTTTATTGGGCTGTATTTTTGGCTCTATATTTTTGCCAGAGCCGAATTTTTCTCAAAGTCCTACTAAACGAGAAGGTAAACAAATTAAGCAAGTTGAAACAAATAAAGATCAATCAATACCGGATGAAAAAATTAAACAGGCGACAACTAGAGAAAACTGGGAAAATACTCAAAAAACAATTGATTCAATTATTAAAAATATTCGCTCAAAAAGACAATACAGCGAATATTCTGAGGAAGAAATCATTCAAGCTATTGCCAATGTCTTAAAAGTAGATAATTTTAGTTATGATCAAGCCAAGAAAAAACTGGGTAATGATAGAAATAAATTGGCAGAAGGTATATATAATTATCAACTTCAATATGGTGAAGCACATGGATATATGATACCAGAGAAACAAACGCAAAAAAAATTACAAGATTCTGTAGAACAATATTTGAAATCTTCTACTACAAAGAAATAATTATGAGAATCTACCTTTACATATTAGCCGGCTTATTATCAGCCTTAATTGGCTGGAACATTGGCCAATTCTTCCTCACTGATATAGGGCTACTCAAAGATTTTCCCGAAATTACCCTATTTCCCTGTATCGCCATTTCCCTTGCTTGTGGAATGGTGATGAACGAAATATTTATCAGTAACCCCACCAGACCAAAACTCAGTTTTCGCACTGCTAAAACTCCCTTATTAATAGCTTTTGGTTTAGGAACTTTGGCAGGTTTAATTTCTGGTGGTATATCCCAAATTCTCTTTTTACCACAAAGTCCCATTCCTCCACCAATTATTAGAATTATTGGTTGGTTATTAATTGGTTTTTCAGTAGGTCTTGCAGAAGGCTTAACTTGGCGATGGCACAGCATGGAAGCAGGAGATAGTAAACGCTTTTGGCAGAGGTTAAAAGTTAGTGTTTTTGGTGCTAGTACAGCCAGTTTAATTTCTGCGGCAATTTTTGAAATTATTCGTACTATAATAGGAGAAATACCAGAAGATTTAAAAGGTTTTGAAGATCCTTTAGGATTTTCTATTTTAGGTTTATTATTAGGTTTAACATTTAGTATCACCAACTCACCCAGCTATTTAGCTGCTTTGAGGGCTGGTACTGGGTTTGAATACACAGGACCCAACTATGAAGATATAGATCCCAACCAAAAAACCGTTAACAAAAGTTTTCCCTATATTGATAAATCTATACTCAAATTTGTTAGTCGTGATGACTATGAAATTGAAGAAGGTTTATCTATTCAACTACCTGGAACTGGTACTGTAAGAATTGGTTCTGCTGCAAATAGATCACACATTTATATTCCTGGTTTACCTTTGCACGTTGCTGATTTAAAAATTGCTAATCGTGATGCAACATTAATTCCTAATCCCGTTGCTTTTAGCTGTATTGAAGTCAACGGTCAACGTTTAACCTCTCGCGCCAATATTCGTTTAAAACATAATTTCGTTTTGACATTTTACCCAATACCGCAAGATGGACAAAAAGACACAAAAATCTATCGGTTTGTTTACTATAACCGCTTCCTTGACCCGCAAGCTTAGTTTATCTATACTAATAGTAGCTTCTTTAACTCTGCCTAGTTTTGGTCAGGCTAAAGTTGCAGAAATTGTGGGTAATCCTAAAGTAAATCAAAATAGAATTTCTATCAGGATTGGAGTAGAAACAGAAGATGACAGACCTGTAATGGGTCTACAAGATACCGATTTTAAAGTAATAGTAGATAACAAAGAGGTGACATTTAAAAATCAAGACTGGAAAAGCTCTGAAGAAACCATCCCACCACCTGCTTACATTCTAGTTTTACTGGATATGAGTGGCAGTATGGATAAACCAGATAGTAGAGGTGGTAAAAAAATTACTGGGGCAATTAACGCCATTCGTAAATTCACAAAAATGTCAAGTGAAAGGGGTGGTCAGACTCAAATATCTATTGTTCCTTTTGGTGAACCTGGTAAGGACTGCAAAGGTTATCCCATTAATAATGACACTCTCGATAAATTTTTATTCGCTGGAGATTTTAAAGTACAAAATCATCTTGATTTTCTCGCATCGTTACCAGCTTGTGCTTCTACAGATTTATACGAGCCTTTAACCAAAGCTGTCAGATTTTTAGCGAATGGTAAAGATACTCGTTTTTATCCTTCTGAAAAGTCTCAAGAACCAAAACCTAGACTGTCAATTATTTTATTATCCGATGGTTATCACAATAAACCTAACGAAGCAAAAGATTTTCAAACTCTGAAAACCTTACTCAAACGTAATACTGAAATAACTGTACATACCTTGGGTTATGGTTTAACACCAACATATTTAGGTCAAAAATATAAACTTGGTAGAGCAGCTACCCGTGCGGATATTGGTAAAGGAGAAAAAAAAGTTCCTGAAGAAGAATTTGTAGATGAAAAACGGTTAGCAGAAATTGCCAAAATAACTGGAGGTATTGCGGAATTTTCAGGAGATGCGGATGCTATTGCAGAAAATTTACAACTTTTCCTGAATGCTTTATTAGGAGAGTATGAAATTACCTATACCCAACCTAACGCAAAACGCGGTTCTAATCATAATGTTCAGGTTGAAGTTAGTTCCCCAGGAGGTAAACCAGTTAAGTCAGAAGCAAAGAGTTACAGAATAGGAGTTTTTGGGTGGCCTCTTCCCCTAGAAACCAGACTGATCATGATCGGATGTATTTTGGGAACAATGGGAATAGGAGGTTTAGTTCCATTTTTCTTCTGGGGGAAATATTTAAAAGACGAAGCGTTAAGGGACTAATGACAGTTATGAATAATCTGATTAAAAAATTTTCCCTGACGATTTTAGTTTGCTTTGTGAGTTTTGCTTGTGACAAAGAGAAAAAAACCACAGAAGTAACTGCTGTTGAATGTCCAAAACAACCAAAAACAATTCTCGCATCTAACAACGTGAAAACAATTGATTTTTCTACTCCCTCTATCACACAATCAGGTATGGTCAGTAAGAATAAATCTTTAGGATATACCTTTGAAGCTAAATCCGGTCAAAAACTTGGTTATTCAACTAATCAAGATATTTGTATTTGGATTTATACCCCTGATAATCAAATACTTTCTACCCCTAATTTACCTACAGATGGAAAATACACAATTCAAATTTCTGCACTCAAAGGTTCTACTACTTTTGATCTCACACTAAGTTTAGATAGTGTTACAGCAGCAGCTACACCAACACCAATTTCCTCCCCCACTCTCTCAACTCCAGTTAGTAATAATGCTTTGACAACTGCAACAACAGCTAATGCTTCCCCAACTCCCAGCACTGTAAGTTCCAATCCAGTATCTAATAATGCTTGGACAACTGCAACATCTGTATCTACACCCATTTCTTCAAACTCTAATACTGTTTACCGACCAGCACCAGAAAAAGTTATAGAAGGTTACTACACTAAAGTTAATAATCATCAATATCGAGACGCATGGAATGTTTTACCCACCGCACTCCAAGAAGATAAAAAATTGCATCCAAATGGATATAACTCATTTACTGATTGGTGGAATAAAGTTGAATATGTCACGGTCAATCAATATTCTTTAGAAGAAGTTAATAATAATTGGGCTGTGGTTAGCACCAAACCGCGCTATCGCATGAAAAATGGTAGAACTGTCACCATACCTTTAAAGTTTTATATGTCCTGGAATGATGCCAACCAACAATGGGAAATGGTGAAATTTCAGAAAAATTAATTAAATTATCTTAATTAAATTCTTTAATATTTATGATCTTTCAGTCACAAACTAACCTAAACTGTAATAATTATGAATTTGCATCATACTTTTAAACAAAAAAATCACTTAATACCAATCCCAATTTACTGGACTATTCTAGTTATGATTAGTGGTTGTAATTTCACACCTCAAACATCATTACAAGCTGTTTCTCAACAAACTGCTTCTGGTTCAAAAAACTCAGCTAGTAATTGTCCAGATAAACCCACTGGTTCTTTAGAAAGTAAAGATGTTAAACCTATTCAACTTTCATCACAAACGTTGACTGAAACAGGGCAAGCAAAAGCAGGTAAATACTTAGGATACACTTTTACAGCTAAATCTGGTGAAAAATTCAATTATCAAACCCTGGATACTATTTGTGTTTGGGTTTATGCTCCAGATAATCAATTAATTACTAATAAAGATTTATCTCAAAATGGTAAATATATTGTTCAAGTTTCAGCACCTAGAGGTTCTACAACTTTTTCCCTCAACATGAGTTTAGAGAATAAGTTTGAAATTGCTAATTTATCTACTTCTGCAAAATCAAAAGCTACTATTTATAATAAAACTTCTGTTCCTAATCAAAATCATAATTATAGGACTAATAGTTCTAGAACTTCACCAACAACAGCGATAAATAACTACTATATAAATCTCAATCAATCTGATTATAGAAATGCTTGGAATACTTTAAGCAATAATTTACGTACAAATAAAAAAGAACATCCCAAAGGTTATGATTCTTATTTGGAATGGTGGCAGCAAGTTAAATATATAGATACTCAAATCTTAGGTGCAAGAAATAGTGGTGATAGTGCAACAGTAACAGTTAGATGTAAATATAATTTCGCGTCTGGGAGGAGGAGTTCGGCAACCGTGAAATATTATTTACAATGGAGCAATGCAAGTAATACATGGAAAATTAATAGGGTAGAACGTATTTAATTACATTTTTGATTACATTTAATTAAAGGTTAAAAAATATGCTTGTCAAAATAGATATCATAAATTTAATTATCAAATTATTTATCAAAAATTCTCCTGTATATCAGGTGACAAAAATACTGTTTACTGGTATAATATTAACCATACTCATTAGCGGATGTAGACAAAATTCACCAACATCAATTTCACAAATTTCGGGAGCAAAAATTTCAGGTTCAAATACCTCTAACTCTCAATGTCCAGATAAACCCACTGGTTCTTTAGAAAGTAAAGATGTTAAACCTATTCAGCTTTCATCACAAACGTTAACTGAAACTGGACAAGTGAGAGCAGATAAAAACTTAGGATATACATTTACGGCTAAGCAAGGTCAAAAATTAAGTTCTCAAACTAATGATGATATTTGTATTTGGGTGTATGCACCAGATAATCAAATCATCACCAACAAAGATTTAATGCAAACGGGTAAATATATTATCCAAGTTTCTGCACCTCAAGGAGTGAGAAATTTTGAACTTAAATTAGGTTTAAATATTTCTCAGTCATTAGTTGCTTCGTCTTCAACACCATCTTCAACATCTGTACAAACCAATCTATCAACAACAACAAAACCAAATCCAGAAATTTTTGTGAGAGAGCATTATATATTGCTTAATAACCGTGAGTACAGTAAAACCTGGAATCGTCTTTCTTCTCGTTTTAAAAGTGAATCTGCTAGTTATTCGGAGTATCAACAATGGTGGAATAGTGTAAGAGAAATAAAAATTGGTGATATTAAAGAAGTTAGCCAAAGTGGCGATAGGGCTATAGTAGATGCGGAATTATGGTATGTCAAGCATAACGGTAAAACTTATCAAGATTCTAAAAATCGCATTTATTTGATATGGAGTAATGATAATAATAGTTGGTTATTTGACAGTAAAGCATCACCTTAAACAAAAAATTAAACTGCTATTAAATACAACTCAACCAAGGATTTACCAATATGATAAGAAAACTAATTTTTTATTTTGCACTGTTAACTATTTATGGATGTGACGCTTTACCCGGTTCATCTTTTTTCGTGTCTCAATCTAATTCAGCTTCAACCGCTTCCAGTGCATCAGGATGTCCTGATAAACCTACGGTTGAACTGAGAGAAAAGGATGTTGAAGCAATTTCACTCAATGAGCAAATATTAACTAAATCTGGACAAGCTAGTGCTACTAAAGCTATTGGCTATAAATTTACAGGTAAATCTGGACAAAAATTTAATTATCAAACTAATCAAACTCTTTGTATCTGGACTTATAGCCCAGATAATGAAATAATTTCTGGGGGAACTTTACCAAAATCTGGAAACTATATTATCCAAGTATCTGCACCTAAAGGATCAACAACTTTTGATTTAAATATGAGTTTAGGTGTTTTACAAGCGTCTTCGCCTCCACCAGTTCAACCCACAAATAATTATACTCCACCAGCTTCATCACCTGATAATTCTGGTGATAATTCAACTATTACAACTAGCTCAACAACTAGCTCCAGCAATACTTTAAGTCAAAGTGAAGCACTTGATATAGTTCAAAGGTGGTATAGAGCGAAACCTAGAATGTTTGCACCTCCTTTTGATACAAGTTTAGTTGATGAACTAACTACAGGAACAATTCATTATAAAACGGTGGGAACGGATGGTTCAATTCCTTGGTTACGCAGAAATGACGCTTACTATAAATATGCTAAATCTGACATTAGAAGAGTTTTGGATTTTTCTAATTCTAGTAGCCAACCATATATTAAAGTCAGGGTTTTTGAAGAATTATATCTTTATGGACGTAGAGGTATTGATCGTGACAATTCTGGGCCATATCAAGGTGACTTTATTTATTGGTTTGAAAAAGACAATGGAATTTGGAAAATTTCTGATTACAAGAAGGTTAGTTAATGGATAAAAGAAGAGTAATTCGCAAATATAAGTCCTCGATAAAGCTAGATAGAATAGCTTTACTAATTACTGTCCCCATATCAATTTTAATATTCTTATGGACAATTATTGCCAGTCTTAATCAACCAATAGAAGTACAAAAGAGCAAGGATAATATCCAAGCTCAAGACACAGTAGAAAATAAAAATTGTGGTCAAAAGCAACGCTTGAATTTGACAACTAATAATCCTCTCTCAATAACACCTGAAAATGTCAAAGACGAACGTATCTGTTATGAATTTTACGCACAATCTGGACAAAAATTATATCTACAATCCAATGCAAATGTTACTTTAATTTATCCAAATCAATCTTCTGAAAACTTAAAATTAACAGATGATGGGGGGAAAGATATAGTTTTATCACAAACTGGAATTTATTCGATTAGCGTTTTAGATAAAGATATTAAAAATGGACAAATTACCATCAGTTTAGAATCAAATATTCCATCAACTTCATCATTGTCAAATTTTCCCTTGCCATCATTACCATCTCCTTCAATTAACAATTATAGAACTGGTAGAATGAGGATAATTACAGCTTATGACTACAATCAGAATATTTATCCAATATATTCCCAATTAACTTATCAACCACTACAAAAACCTAATTTACAACCAAGCCAGAAATTACAGCAAATTGTGGATGATGTGGTCATATTTATGGACTCAAAAGGTATGCCAACAACTCGGTTATCCGTGAGTTTAATAGATTTAAAAACATCCTCCTATGCTGGATACTCAGATCAAGAAGTTAGATTTCCTGCAAGTGTAACAAAACTTTTCTGGATGGTATACCTGTATGGTCAGTATCAATCAAGATTGCTTCCAGAAGGAACTATACCTGAAAAACAATTAAAAAAAATGATTCAAGATTCTGACAATGAAGCTGCTAGTTTAATTGTAGATACAATCACTCAAACAACATCAAGTAATGATTTGACTGGATCTGAATTACAAATATGGATTCAAAAGCGATTAGCTATGAATTCATTTTTTCAACAAGCTGGTTACTCTCAGATTAATATTAGCCAAAAGCTTTTTCCGACCAAGCAGTTTACTGAACCTATTGGCAGAGATTTACAAATTCGACTAGATCCTGCTGATCCTATCAGAGATTATGCTACTACCTCTGACGTAGCTCGTTTATTATTTGAAATTGAAGCAGAAAAATCAATTTCTCGGAAATATAGTAAACAAATGAAAAGACTTTTGAAAAGAAGTTTGCATCCTCAAGATTGGAAAAATAAAGAATTTAATGCAATTGAAGGATTTTTAGGTGAAGGTTTACCTCAAGACGCTTATTTTGCATCAAAGATGGGCTGGAATTTTAGTGTGCGTAATGATGCAGCTATTATAGGTAGTCCAGATCGTAAACATAAATATATATTAGTTATTTTTGGAGATGATCCCAGTTTTTATAAAGACAAAAAACTTTTCCCAGAAATATCACGTATGGTTTACCAAGAAATGACTAAATAAATCTATAGAAATCTATAGGAAAATTGGAAAATGCAAAACTTATTGAGAAAATTAAAACAAAACAAACCCCTACTATTTGGCATCTATGGGGCGATAGGTTGCTTAATAGCAGCATTAATATTAGGAGAACCATTACTAGCACTCACCAAACTAGCACCATCATCACAAAAATCAGCCCAAGCAATTGTTTTATTAATTGATGCTTCTGGTAGTATGAGTGATGGTAAATTGACAGAAGTAAAATCTGCCGCTACTCAATTTGTAGAACGTCGTAACCTAGATAAAGACCAGTTAGCAGTAGTTAGTTTTGGTTTAGGAGTGACAACCGCTTCCCCCTTAACTGGTGACGCTAACACCTTAAAAAATGCGATCGCCTCACTATCAGAAAATGGTGGTACTCCAATGGCCGAAGGTATAGACCAAGCTATAGGAGAATTGCAATCTACCAAACTACGGCGTAATATATTGTTATTTACCGACGGTGTACCAAATTCTCCCAGTATTGCTCAACTATCTGCTAATTCTGCCAGGAATCAAAGAATAAATTTAATTGCTGTTGCTACAGGTGACGCTGATATAAATTATTTATCCCAACTTACAGGCGATCGCAACTTAGTATTTTATGCTAATTCCGGTCAATTTGATCAAGCCTTTCGTAATGCCGAAGCCGCAATTTATAAACAATTAGTAGAATCTAGTCCTACAGGAGATTATGGTGTAATATACTCCTCTTTAAGAATAGGTGGATGGACTGCATTTTTAGCAATGGGTATATCATTAGCCCTAATTATGGGACAAAATTCCTATATGCACCTTCCACTTTTAACAGTTCAAAAAGGTACTGTTAGCACTTTTGGTAGTTTAGCCGCAGGAATGGTTGCTGGTGCAGCAGGTCAATTACTCTTTGTTCCTTTAACAAATATTCCCATACCTGCCATAGTTGAAAGTATCATCCACGCATCAATAGTAAGTAGCCTGTTCACAGGAATTCTTTATTTCTTTATACCTAAACTCAAAAAACTCAACTTCAGTAGAGCTATAGTTTCTGGTGGGATTAGTGGTGCATTAGGGATTAGTGCTTGGTTAATTACTACTTCTGTGATCAATAATTTCTTGGGTTATATGATCGGAGGAATTGGAATTATAGGTGATTCTTTGGGTCGTTTAGTGGGAGCAATTGTTTTTGGTTTTTGTATTCGACCAATAGCAGGTTCTATTGTTGGTTTAGTTGCAGGTATAGGAGTATTAATATTTGGTCAATTGCTATTTCTGCCTATTTCTGCACTATCTATTTTAGAACTGATAGGGAGAATCATCGGTTGGGGAATTTTAGGCATATTAGTAGGAGGAGGAACGCGGTTTTTTGTTCCTAATTTACAACTCACTAAAGCTTTATTTGGTGGTACAGTGGGCGGTGTAGTTGGGGCTATAGGTTTTTTAGTGACAGCAGGAGTTTTTGGTGATATTACTGGTCGTCTTTCAGGTGCGGCTATCCTGGGTTTTTGTATTGGTTGGATGATCGCCTTTGCAGAACAAGAACAATTAAAAGAAGAACCTTATTTGTTAGTTCATTGGACACTCACAGAACAAACACAATATTTATTAGGAATTAAACCCTTTTTACTTGGTAGTTCTCGTGAAGCTAACATCCCCTTAAACGCCTCCGAAGGATTCACCCCTATCACAGCCAAAATTTATAAAGAAGGAGAGAAGATTATTATGAACTTTGACCAAGAGTATGCAGCACAGAAAAACATGAAAAAAACCGTCCAAGAATTAAAAGTAGGTGATAGGCGGATTTTTGGGAGAATTACCATAGAAGTCAAATCTAAAACCAATCCCAAAACAACTTGAAAAAGAATCGTAAACATAAATATATATTACTTATTTTTATATATTACTTATTTTTGGAGATGACCCAAGTTTTTATAAAGACAAAAAACTTTTCCTAGAAATATCACGTATGGTTTATAAAAAAATGACCCACAAAAAATACTAAGGATTATATTTAAAGGATTATATTTATATGCTTCAATTTTTTAGCAACTTAAAACAAAAATTTAGTAAACCTCTCCTTTTCGGCATATATGGAGCTATTGGTTGTTTCTTGGCCGCTATTTTTGGAGAAATACTTTTTGCTGTAGCCCTTCCTTCCGAGCAAAATTTGCCACCTCCCTCACAAGTAGACATCATGTTTGTCTTGGATGTGACAGGTAGTATGGGCGGAGAGATCAAAGGTGTACAAAGAGGTATTCAAAGGTTTGCGAAAGAATTCAGTTCTAGAAATCTAGATGGTAGAGTTGGACTAATAGCCTTTCGCGATCGCCAAGAAAAAGAAGAACCCGAAATTTTATCTTTTAATGGTTCTGCCTTTACAAGCAATGCCTGTAGCTTTAGTCAGGAAGTAGGTAAACAGCGTGCTTATGGAGGTGGAGACGATCCAGAAAGCAGCCTAGATGCTTTGGCTTTAGCAGCACGTCAGTCATTCCGTCCTGAAGCTACTAAAGTTCTTCTTTTGATAACAGATGCACTACCCAAAATACCTGATCGAGAGATGCAGTCTGTTGGACAAGCTGTTGGGGTATTGCGAGAAAATAAAATTAATCAGTTACATCTTGTTGTACAGAAAAGCGATCGCTATGCTTTTGAAGGACTCCAAACAAGTATCCCTGGTGAAGTATTCTTGCTAGATGAAACCGCATCTGCACGCAATGGATTTGACCGAATTTTACCTTTAGTTGGACAAAAAATAGCTGAAACAACAATCCAAGGATTGCAAAGCAATAGAAAATTTTCAACCAAATCCGTTGGATTATTGACACTGATCATTTCCGCATCCACAGGCATCTTGGCGATAGGAATTGCTTTAGCCCTAATTGTGGGACAAAACCACTATCAGCACCGTCGTCTCCTGACACTCCGTGAAGGCAGTGTTACTACTTTGGGTAGCCTCACTGCTGGCATGATTGCTGGAGCAGTTAGTCAATTGCTCTTTTTACAAGTCTCTCGTATTCCTAACGCCAAAGAAATAGAAATTATCGTCAATTGGGCTATTATTAGTGCCTTGTTGATGGGAGTCATGTCATTCATTATACCAAAAGTCAAAAAACTTAAACTGCCAGGGGCTATATTGGCAGGTGCAATTAGCGGTGCTTTAAGTGCCGTAGGTTTGATACTGACCAGTGGTATGGGGGATTTTTTGAGTCGTTTAGCAGGGGCGATTATCTTTGGCTTCACTATTCGACTGCTGGCTGGTTCTTTCTTGGGTTTAGCTGCTGCTATAGCAATAGTAGTCCTTGATCAATGCCTATTTTTGACTCTTACAAGTATCTTCAGCCTAGAAATAATGGGGCGAATAGTTGGTTGGTCAATTTTAGGGACATTAGTAGGATGCGGAACACCATTTTTTGTCCCTAACCTCCAACTAATACGCGCTCTATTTGGTGGTGGTGTAGGTGGTACTTTAGGTGCTATTGGTTTTGTAGTTTCTGCTAGTGTTTCTGGTGATATCTCTGGTCGTCTATTAGGGGCAGCTATTCTTGGCTTTTGCATCGGTTTAATGATTGCTTGGGCTGAGAAAGAGCAACTGAATCAAGAACCTTATTTGGTAGTTCATTGGGGAGAAATAGACAAGTCCGAAAAAACATTATATCCGTTGGGTACTAAACCCTTTTTACTTGGTAGTTCTCGTGAAGCTAACATTCCCTTAAACGCTTCCCAAGGTTTCACCCCTATCACAGCCAAAATTTATAAAGAAGGGGAAAAAATTATCATGCACTTTGATCAAGAATATGCAGCACAGAAAAACATGAAAAAGACTATTCAAGAATTAAAAGTAGGTGATAGGCGGATTTTTGGGAGAATTACCATAGAAGTCAAATCTGAAACCAATTCCAAACCCACCTGAGAAAAAAAGTAACCTTGTAACTGTAAATCAGGTATCTTGGAATTAGTGTCATATAGTTTTAATGGTCTAGATTAATTATGCCTTAAAAACAAAATATATCATGGTGAAATATTCATTCTCTCTAAAAATAAAAGGTACTTCCGATGAATATACTTATGCTTTAAATTTAAATTACCGACAAGAGAATTTTCCTGAAGAAATATTTACCCAAGAAATACGGGAAAATTTGCGAACCACACTTCAGAATAAAAGTTTATGTGCCATCAAAGACCACCATCTTAACCAAATTATCCAAACTTGGATACAAGATATCCGTGAAGGATATAGAGATAGTAATCTTACCCTAAACTTACCTTTATTAATTGAATCCAGTATAGAGCAACTAAATGAACCAGGAAATCAAGACCTTCCCACCATAATTAGTCCCAACCTATCGGAAATAGAACCCAAAATAGGCAAGTTTCCGCCTTTGAATTTTGTGTAAGTTTTACCTTCAATTTACCCTTAATTTCATACTTGAAATACTGTAATAAAGGAGCATCATAATGGCTAATGAACTAAATGTCAGCATTACTCCTCACCGGGAATTTATGCCAGCAGATACAAACGCTCAGAAACTATTTCTGATGTTGAAACTACAACCAACAAAAGAAGTAGCTGCAACTCGTCCTCCTACTACCTTTGCTTTTGTTATTGATACCAGTGGTTCAATGTATGAAGTAGTAGCTGGGAATATTACCCCTACTGGTAGGACTGTTGTTCAAGATGGCAATGTATATAATGAGGTGACAGGGGGCAAGACAAAAATTGAAATCGTCATTGAATCTTTGTTAGCTTTGGTGCGTTCTGGCAGACTAGGAGCAAATGATCGCATTGCCATTATTCAATTTGATGATACAGCTTCCCAGATTATAGGTTTAACCAGTGCCACTCAAGTTGGTCAATTAGAGAATGCGATCGCACAACTTTGCAACTATTCTGGTGGTACTTGCATGGGTTTAGGTTTAGGCAGTGCATTAAACGCATTAGCTAACCAAGATATGACAGTGAGACGGACTCTACTGTTTACCGATGGAGCAACATTTGATGAAGATCAATGTCGGGCGATCGCCTCAGAATTTGCAGCCAAAAACATCCCCATCACCGCTTTAGGAGTTGGCGAAGAATTTAACGAAGACTTACTCACCCATCTCAGTGATTCTACGGGAGGAAGCCTTTTATATATAGTTCCCGGACAAGCAGGACCTTCTCAAGTTTCCATTCTTGACTTACCCAACAAAATCATCGAAGAATACAGTCAAGCACAACAAGAGGTTATCACCAACCTAGCTTTAAGAGTAAAAACCGTGCAAGGGGTAGAACTTACCCGCATCGTCCGCGCCTATCCCACACAAGCAGAATTTCCCTTTACCCAACCGCCCTATCCTATCGGTAATGCCGCAGCCAACGATGAAACAATTTTTATCTTAGAATTTAGCATGGCTGCTCGTCCGGCCTCCCGTGTTCGTCTTGCTCAAATAGGTATAACCTACGATGTCCCAGGGCAAAAAATCCGAGGAGAATTTCCCCCACAAAATTTAGTCGTACAATTTATCGCTGGACAAGGAGGCGCAGCCCAAGTTAATCAAGAAGTAATGGATTATCTGCAACAATGTAATATTGCCAACCTCGTCGGTCAAGCCACAAAAATTGCTGAACGTGACCCGCAAAAAGCCGAAGAAATACTAGAAACAGCCCGCCGGATGACAGTCAGACTTGGCAATGATGAAATGGCCGCATCCTTAAATGGCGCACAAGACGAACTACGTAAAACCCGCAAAATTTCCCCCGGAACTCGTAAAACCGTGAAAATGGGCGCTAAAGGTAAAACCGTAAAAATGGGCAGTGATGCTAACGATCAGTTTTCAGAAGAGGAAATGCGGAAACTCACAGGAACTTGAAAATTATAGCAGGAGGCAGAAGGCAGTAGGCAGGAGGCAGGAGGGAAAACCTTTTCCTGTCTGATAGCGCAGCTAGGCGTAAGCCATGTTTTCAGTTTGTACCTCGTTTACCTGAAATATGGTGTATCAATTTTGTTTTGAATAGTAACTGAAAACCTTCAATTTTTCCCAACATTATATTTACAAACCAAGGAGTTATATCAATGATTACTTGTTCAGCTTGTGGCTATGAAAACCCAGATGGTGCAGAATTTTGTGATGCCTGTGGATCAGAATTACAAGCACTAGCACCAACCATAATTTCTTCCCCACAAGCACCCACAGTTATCCAACCACAAACACCACCACCCCAACCAATACCCCAACCAATACCTGACCCGATTTATCCTACTCCAACCCCTACTACAACACCCACTCCAATACCTACTACTCCCACTTTTCCCACCACAGCTACAACGGCCAGACTTATTGCCAAACAACCCAGTCCTCCTACACCAGAATTTCCCCTAGACAGTAATGCAGTTGTAGGTATATTCGACCCAGATATAGGACCAGTTGATATTGACTTGGAAGCCTTTTCTGGTGGTGAAACAGTTTCACGCGGTCACGCCGAAATATACCCAGAAGGGGGAATTTGGAAAGTTAAGGATCTTGGTTCTACAAACGGAATTTTTATCAAACCTGTTGGTCAAACCCGCTTTGGAGCGAGAATTACTGCACCGCAAACATTAAATTCAGGAGATGAAATTGCTTTTGGTAAAGTACGTTTCCTCTTTCAAAGTCCTTAAATTTTTAGAGGATATTTAACAAGTATCAGCAACTAGATTCCCCCTTATCTCTCTATTTTTGTGGGGTAGGTATCTTGCCTGCCCTTAAACCCGGACGGGCTAGAAGCCCATCCCACAACATTGGATAATTTATTTCGTAGAAGTCCCTAAACATACAAAAACAATCTATAAATCCTGTTAGTTAACTTTTCACCACCAACCAATATGAACTCAGCATCCAACGACACATCCGATAATTTAGTAATTCAAAAAAACAGCCACCTCACAATAGAGAATTATCAAATAGAAATTCTAGAATATTTAGGACAATTCACAACAGATGTATATTATTTCTACGTTAACATCTTACTACCCGGAACTGATAACACATCTACCAAATTAGGATTATTAAGAATAGGCTCAATTGAAAGCGGAATAAGTAGAGAGATACAACTTAGAGAAAAACTAGCTGATTATAAATTAGTTGCTCCTCTACTAGCACAAACAAGAATTGATGCTGTAATTATTAATTTGCGCTCATCTGAACCAGAAAATTCAGAACATATCCAACAACAAGAATATCAAGAAGATGAAATCAAAACTGATGAACTTGAAAATGAACTAGAGGTAAATATTTTAGAACAGAACGAAGAAAATAATGATTTATCTACACCAGAATCAACAGAAACATCTAGCGAATTAGATAGTGAAACAGATTATTTAGAAGAAAAATATTATGAAGAACAAGAAATTACATCTAATTCATCTACAGAGAAACTACTTTTACTTAGCTATCTTCCTGATGAAACAAAAAGCTTAAAAACCTGGTTAACAGCAGAACATTCCTTAGAAGAATCTATATTTTTAGCCACTCAAGTTTGTCAATTTCTACGCTATGTGCATCAACAAAATTGGTGTCTTGTGAGCATTTTACCCGAACTGATAGAAATGACCACTCCCATCCAATTTTTTGATCTCACCAGTGCTTATCCTGTCGGTGAAACCCTCCCTTCCGGGTTACTAGGAAATTATTGCGCTCCTGAACTAGCTTATAACAAAACCCCCATCAATGAATTGATGAGTAGTTATACAGTTGCAGCATTATTATATCATACAATTCACAAACAACCTTTAGAATTAACACAATCAATAGACATTAAAATTAACCCCATTCCTCGCATTTTTCAAATTCTCAAGATTAGTCTATCTCCCATTCCTGAAGAAAGATTTCCCCTCTCTCAATTATTAGCCAACTTAGTAGAAACTCGGCAAGCAATTAGTACACCTAAAATTCATTGGCAAATTGCTAGTGCTTCCACTGTAGGACTATCACTTAAACGACTACAAAATGAAGATAATTATGGAGTCAGACAACAACAATTAAGCAATACAGAAACAATGATTTTAGGAGTAGTCGCTGATGGTATGGGTGGGATGTCTCAGGGTGAATTAGCCAGCAAAATAGCTGTCAAAACAGTTTTGGAAGAACCAATACCAAATGAATTTAAAACTGTAGAGCAACGGAATGAATGGTTAATTTCCTTATTTGAACAAGCTAACGAATCTGTAGCTAATCAAGTCAGAGATGGGGGAACTACACTCAGTGTAATTTTAGCTATTTCCAAACAATTATTGATAGCTCATGTAGGAGACAGTCGTATTTATTTATTAAGAAAAGGAGAAATCCGCCAAATTAGTGAAGATCATTCTTATGTTGCCTTATTAGTTGCTAGTGGGGAAATTACAGAAGCAGAAAGTTTAGAACATCCAGATAGAAACGTCTTGATTAAATCTATAGGTTCAAAACGGAGATTAAGTGATGGCTATGTGCAGACTTTAAAAAGTACAACACAGGAATTATCAATCAATTTAGAAAATGGAGATGTATTATTACTTTGTTCTGATGGAGTTTGGGATTTAGTTCCTACAAATGAATTAGCCGAAATTTTTGGTATATATCAAAATACACAACATCAAAATACACATCAAGATTTACAGTCTACTGTTGATCAAACTATTACTAAGGTACTTGAACGAGGTGCATCTGATAACGCTACCCTTTTAGCATTGCAATGTTTCATAGATAAAATTTAACTCAATAAATAAAGTTTAACCTAATGAATAAAGTATGAATTGACCACGATTGTTGACAAATTGATTACGAGCGAGTTCATCATCATTTTTACAAAAGGATCAGACATCATGTCTTCTAAAAAAAACAAAAATCTGTTTTTACAACTCATAACCTCTACTGGAAGCAAAGTTTTTAAGCTATTGTTTTTGCTAGGTTTTTTTGGGGTTGTATTACAAGTTACTGATAGTTATTATTTACAACAACAATGTCGTCAACAATCAAATACAAATCAGCAGTCTTGGAAATGTTCTATAGGTTCTCCTTTGCTTGGAGGTTTAGGTTCAAATTTTTTACAAGCAGCAATCACAATCTTTGTGCTTGAGCTTGCTTTAAAAAGAGAAACATTGAAAGAAATTCAGGTAATTATTAATAATGCCAAGCCCACAAGATATCTCAAAGAATTTTTTATACACATAGAAGACTATGATGATCTAATTAAAGAAAGTTTTCATGCGTCTTTAGAGGGTCAAGAAATTAGATTGTTATGTTTGTTTGAAGACGAAATATCAATTTTTGCAGGTTCGCAGAATTTAAAAAATATCCGAGAAAAAATTGTGAATGGATGTAAGTTAAAAATTTTGGTTTTACACCCAAATTCATCTCTTTTGGATTGTTTATAACAATCTGGGTTAGCTAGAAAAAGTAACTATCCAACTATTTCCAACGCGTTTTTGGGTAAGTTAGATAATCTTTATCAAGATTTGGAAATGCAATACCATAGTAAAGGGATACAAATTAAGGGTTCAATAGAGGTAAAATTTCATAAAAACTTGTTTTCGCCAATTGGTTACTACTCAGATTCAAAAGATTATAGAATTGCATGGATGTATTTTTCACACTCTAACGGTAGTGAATGCCCAGCATTTCACATAGGCGGACAAGACTTAGTGGATGATACTGACAAACACTTTGAGTATTTATGGAGAGAGGCAGGCGCATTACTAATTAGAATAACAAAAGATCCTGCCAGCAGTCTTAATGAAATAAATCAAGTACGTTCTTCTTTAAGTACAAGCCAAAATTAGAAAATTAATTCCGATAAAATGCCTATTCTATGCCCAAGTTGTTGTCAAGAAAATACTGACAATGCAGCTATCTGTGTTTACTGTGGTACTCCTCTTAGTACCACTGCTCCCAGTCCATCTGCTCTGCAATCTGGTACATTACTAAGACAAGGAAAATATAAAATAGAAAAAGTCTTAGGACAAGGAGGATTTGGGATTACATATAAAGGTATTTATGTCCAAAATTCTGCCCCTGTTGCTATTAAAGAACTTTGGCCTGAAGGTGCTGCAAGACAAGGCAGTCAAGTATTTTGGCCTAGTTCAATTGCACCTGTAGATCGACAAAAACAACTCACAGAATTTCAAACAGAAGCTGGTAATGTACAGAAATGTGTTCATTCCCATATTGTCAAAGTTTATGATTGGTTTCAAGAGAATGACACCGCATATATAGTAATGGAATTACTTTCTGGTAAACCATTGGATAAGATATTAAAAGAAGAAGGCATCTTAGAAGAAAATCGTTTAAAACGTTATTTCTTACAAATTGCTGATGCTTTAAAAGTTATTCATAGTAATAACTTACTTCATAGAGATATCAAACCAGACAATATTATAATTGTGCATCCAGATAGAGCAGTATTAATTGACTTTGGTGCAGCTAGAGAATTTATTGCTGGACAAACAGCACGAATGACTGGGATATTAACAGCAGAATACGCTCCTTATGAACAATACCTATCAAAAGCTAAACGCTTTCCTGCAACAGATTTTTATGCTTTATGTGCATCTTTTTATGAATTATTAACTGGACAATTACCAGTTAACTCAGCAGAAAGAGCAGGTGCTTTATCTAGTAAGAGTCCAGATCCATTTGTTTCACCGCGAAAATTCAATTCTAACTTGAGTCCTTTAATGGAAAAAGTTATTATTACAGGAATGCAGTTTAGGGCTGAAGACCGTTTTCAAACTGCTGATGAATTAATTGATGCTTTAAATGGTAAATTTATTTCACCTATTCAAAAAAGAGCGCATGAATTAGTTCAACAAGGAAAATTAGGTGAAGCTGTTCAGACTTATGAAAAATTACTAACTCATGAACCTAATAATGGAGAAGCTGCGATTGAGTTAGCTTTAATCCAAATATACATTGATGACCAAAAAGCCGAAGTAGCTGCTCAAAAAGCAATTCAATTACAACCTAAAGATGGCAGAGGATATGGAGTATTAGGACTGGTTAATTGTCGTAAATCAAATTGGACAGAAGCAGTAAAATATTTACAACAAGCAGCTAATTTATCTCCTCAAGAAGCGTGGATACAAGCTAATTTAGCTTGGGCTTTAGGTAAAACAGGTAATTGGCAACAGGCAGAAATGGCTGTCAATCAAGCACTATCAATAGATGCTAATTGCACTTTTAGTTTAAGTTTACAAGCCTGGATCTATACTAAACAACAGCAATGGAAACCAGCAGTTCGCGCCGCTACCCAAGCAGTTTTTAGATTAAAGCAAACACCGTTGAGTAATTCTAAAGAATCACAATTATGGATTTATCCATACCTAATTATGGCATTAGAAAAAGCAGTGATTACTCAACAAGCTAACGATGTAGAAAGACGTATTCAAGAATTTATAACTCAAGTACCTGATAGTTCTGTAGCTTGGGGTTTAATGGGTTGGAAAAAAGCAAAGTATGGTTTATGGAATGATGCTCTTACAAATTTTGAACAAGCCAGCCGTAAAGCACAAGTTCCTAGTTGGATTTTAATCAATTATGGCATTACTCAAGAACATTTGCAAAATATTCCAGGTGCTATCCAAGTTTATGAAGTTCACAATCAAAAATTACCTCCCCATGCCTTTATTTGCTTTCGGCTAGGGACTTTATACGGTAAATTAGGACAATGGCCACAAGCAAGGATACATTTAGAGAAAGCTATTCATTTAAACCGCAATTATGCCCAAGCATATCATAATTTAGCCTGGGTTTTACTGAATCTTAAAAACCAAGATGGTCAAGTAGAGAATTTCCGAGAAATGTTATCAGCTTATCGCAAAGCTAGAGAACTCTATATAGTGCAACAAAAACCAACTTTAGCCGCAGGTATTCAACAGGCTTTTCAATGGATTGGTATGAATCTTTAGCGATAGAATAAATTTACATCTTTCAATCAAAAATAAAATTTTTATAGAATCAAAGATAGAAGTAAGTGAGCATATCATAAGTTTGGTTGGACTGTAAATTTTAAGTTTTGTAAATATAGGCTCTGTCTCAAAAATAGAACTATACAAACAAAATCCTTACTCCCAGATAATCAGTTTTGCAGAATGAGGATAAATTCAGTTGAAATTTATTTATAACCAATTGACTTTGGATTACAAAAAGTAACAATTCTCAAATATCTATTTACAAACATGGCTAATTTTTGGTATATATAAATGTGATAACTTTTGTACCATGCTGACATATATGAGCCACAAGCTCAATCAAATCATCCTATGACAGAGTTACTAGAACAGTTTTTAGATGGTACACCAGAAGATAAATCTCTCTGTGAACTCCTAACAATAATCGCTAATAAATCAGAGACAAGTTCTGAATATAGAAGGGCAGTTTCTAGACTAATTAGTAAAGCTCAAAAAATTCCAGGATTACTAAAATCATCTCATAGCAATTATCCATCTGCTCTCAACCTAACTTGGGAATGGCTGGCAAAAAACATCAAAAAATTTGAGCCAGGAACGCCGTCAATTCAAAAAAGCTTATTAAATTGGATTAACGGTTATCTCTACTGGCGAATTAAAGATTTATATTCCCTAGATGAAAACTACATTCCACTAGATAAAAAACTTTCTCATGGTCAAATAGGTAATGATGAAATAACATTTGCTGATATAGTTTCTAATACAGATTCTAATACTTCTGCTTTGAAACGTCGTCGAGATGCAGGAGAACCAGATGGATTAGATATTTATATTCGGAAACTTCAAGACCAAGAAATTCAAAAAATTTGGTCAAAAATAGAAGATTATATTAACGAAGATCCTCAAGGTAAATTACGCAACTGTCACCCTAGAGAGTGCGAAAAGTGCAATTGTAAATTTCTGGCAGAACGATTATTATTGAAAGAACCTCCTGATGATTTTAAATTACTTACTGAACAAGTAGGTATTAATTATCAGACAGTTTATTCTCGATGGAACAGAGAATGTAAACTTTTATTAGTAACTATTAGTCTAGAAATTGGATACATTCCCGGAATATTAAAACAGTATATTGAGGAAGATAAAGATGGTTTATTAAAAAAATGTTGTAAATATGATGATGCTTGTAATGCTAAGTTTTTAGAAATGCAACTGCTACCTGAGTTTCAAAAACACCAAAAATCTTTCGATGAAATTGCCCAAAATATGCAAGATCAAGGAATTAAAAAAATTACAACTGAAAAAATTAAAGATTTTTGGGAACAGAAATCTTTACCATTACTCAGCAAAATTAATTTTCAGCTACAAAAACAAGCTAACCCTCAAAAAAAATCTATTCCTTAAATATCATGTTTACTCTTGAAACTGAAATAATTACCATCCCCATTGACGCAAAAGCTAAAGATTTAGCTGATGAATTTGCGACTGAACAATTGACTGTGCAGAAAGGTAGACGAGTTTATTTGAATACTTTGGCAGTTTATGCAGTTCATTGTTATTTAAAATGGTTGCAAATTCCTACTAATTTGGAAGAAAGTGAAAGCTGGAACCCGATATTACAATCTGCTTATGATGTGGCAGATTTGGTAATTCCTAATGTGGGTAAATTGGAGTGTCGCCCCATTTTTATTGATGAGTTACAAGGGGTAATAAACATACCTGTGGAAGCTAGAGAAGAGAGAATTGGTTGTGTAGCTGTTTTATTTAGAGATACACAACTTAATGAAGTGGAAATCTTGGGTTTTGTACCATCTTTAGATGCAAATAATTTACCAGAAGTAATCCAAATTAAAGAGTTGAGAGGGATTGAGAGTTTAATAGATCATCTCGAAGAAATTGAATCAACTTCTGAATTATCACAAGAGTTTGCAAAAGTTAGAATCAGCAAAGATTGGTTGCGAAATAAATTTAGTGAAGCTTGGCGCACAGAGCAAGAATTGATTGCTGGTCGTCGCGGTGGTAATGAACGTCTTGCAGGAGAAATTAGTCGTGTTAAATTAATCAATATTGCTGAAAATATTGTTGCTTTATTAGTATCTGTTACATTAGAAGCTGATAATGAATTTAACATTTTGTTTCGTCTTTATCCAGCCGGACAAGCATTTACACTACCATCTGGTTTGAAATTGAGTATTTTTGATGATGAAGATGGAGAATTATTGGAAGAGGAAGAAGCCGGACAATCTAGTAATTATATTCAAATAGAGCTTTTAGAAGCTGAACCAGGATATTGCATGAGTGTGCAAATATCTTTAGGGGAAGTTAGTTACACAGAACATTTTGAGGTTTAAATCAAGATTGACAGAATTAAGTAATGGACAAGGTAGTTAGCTTTGATTTACAAGGAGATTTACGCCACGGGTTTAATGTTACTGTCCAAATTGGACGGGAAAATGCTGCACCTTTTGTCAGATTTAAGGGCAAATTACCAGCAAATCCTTCAATATACGAACAATATAAAAATTGGCAGGAAGGCTTTAACACAATTAGATTTACACGAGGTGCTAAACCTAAACCTAAAAAAAGTAAAGTAGACTGTGGTGTACTAGCCTCGAATTTTACAGCCGATTTTAACGCTTGGCTCAATTCACCTCATCAAGAATGGCAAAAAATTGTACATGGTTTACACAAGCATCTCCGTTTGAGTGATGAAGTGCGGTTTATTATTCAGACAGATAGTTTGGAAGCTCAACGTTTACCCTGGCATTTATGGGAATGGTTCTCTAATAATACGCCTAAAACAGAAGTAGCAATTAGTTTACCAGAGTTTGAAGAACTACAGATTTTATCCTCTCTTGCTAAAAATGTGGTAAATATTTTAGTAATTTTAGGACATCGAGGTACAGAGGATGCTTCAGATTTAGCTGTAAATCTTGATTGTCGAGAAATTCAACAGTTACCTGGTGTAGAGGCAGTTATTCTTGGTGCAGAAATAGAAGAATTGAGTTTAGAGAGTATTCAGAAAGCTTTGCGATCGCACCGTTGGGATATGCTATTTTTCGCTGGTCATAGTCATACACAGGAAGAAATTGGCTACTTGCAGCTGACAGACAAGCTCAAAATTTCCTTGGATGATCTTAAAGACAGTTTAATAGAGGCGATCGCTCACGGTTTAAAATTAGCAATCTTCAACTCCTGTAATGGGTTGGGACTAGCACGACAAATGGCAAGGTTGCAAATGCCCCAAGTAATTGTCATGCGCGAAAACTTGCCCGATGAAGTAGCACCAGATTTTTTGCGGAACTTTCTCAAAGCCTATTCTCGCGGGAAATCTTTATATACCTCTGTACGTATCGCAAGACAAGCATTACACGAGAATTGGCACGAAAAATACCCAGGAATTGCTTGGTTGCCAGTAATTGGTCAAAATCCCGCCCAATTGCCTATTACATGGTATGAACTTCGAGAAGGTTTCCGTTCTCAAAAACGTCGCAGACAACGGCCAGAGGATGAAAACGCCTTATTAGATAAAGTTAGAACCTATTGGGTGGAAGGAGTGTTAGAAAAATCTTTGCATGGTAGGTTACGGGTTGAATTGGGTTTAGAAGAACGTTTGGATGCGATCACCCATCCCTGGGGTATGGTGTGGGAAACACCAGAACAACTCCGTCAGCAACTTGCTCCCGGTACAAGGGTAATTGATATTTTGAATGAAATGGGTAAAGGTGGAACACTGCTAATTTTAGGAAAACCAGGATCTGGCAAAACTACAACATTGCTAGAACTAGCAGAAGATTTAATTACTCATGCAGATCAAGATAATACATTACCCATACCAGTTATTGTTAATTTATCTAACTGGAAAGGCGGAAAACAAACTTTAGATGAATGGTTAGTACAAGAACTCAATGAAAAATATCGTGTCTCTAAAACTCTCAGTCAGCAATGGATTAATACAGAAAAACTGCAATTAATGTTGGATGGATTAGATGAAGTGAGGAGAGATAGGCGTGATTCCTGCATTTACGCTATTAACCAATTCATTCAACAACACGGAAAAACAGAAGTAGTAGTATGCAGTCGTGTTCAAGATTACGAAACACTCAAAAGCCGTCTTCAATTTCAGGGAGCTATCTACGTTCAGCCGTTAACAGATCAACAAATTGAAGACTATCTTTAGCAAAGCCGATGCTGGTTCTAATGAATTTAAAGGATTGAGAGCTGCTTTAGAAACAGATGAAGTGTTGCAGGACTTAACAGAATCACCTTTAACACTTAATATAATGACTCTCGTATACCGGAATCTTTCTGAAAAACAAATTTCAAAGATGCCATTAGCAGAAAGACGCAAAGATTTGTTTAATCGGTATATTGAGAGGATGTTTTATCGTCATCAAAAAAATATAAATCCTAAAAATAGCCAAAAATATGAAGAATTGTACTCAAAATCACCCAGTTTAAAATGGTTAATTTGGTTGGCCAGGAAAATGCAACAGCGTTCTCAAACTATATTTCTCATTGAGAGAATGCAACCAAATTGGTTAACCAATAAAAAGATAAGATTCTTATATTCCTTAGCTTTTAGTCTAAGTTTTGGTAGCATTGGTGGCTTATTAATTGGGATGATTATTTGGTTAACCATTGGTGTACTGTTTGAAGGGTTGTGGGGATTATTATTAGCAGCTATACTGGCTCTCTTGTTTGCTATGATAGGTGCAATTTGGGCAGCTTTAACAATAGGTAAAGTTTCCTGTGAAATAGAACCTGTGGAAACATTAAATTGGTCAATTAAGAATTTCACTAAATCACTAATTGGGGGAATAATTGCTGGATTAGTAACTTGGAAATTCACAGGAATGAATGTTTTTTTAATAGTTGGCTTATTAATTAGCATGATTTTTGGCGTTCAAGGACCAAATTTAGAAAAAACTACGTTTCCTAATCAAGGTATATGGCAATCAATTAAGAATACAATCTTGTTTTCAATTATTGGTGCTGTGGGATTAGGTATACCTGCGGCCTTCCAAACAAAAGGATTATTGTCAATAATTACTAGTTTAAGTTCTCTACAAAATCAAATCAGCAATATAAATCTCATTATTGCTGGTATTATTGCTGGTTTATTTTTCGGTCTTACTCAAGCGGGAATAGCTTGTTTACAACATATTAATTTACGATTTGTTGCTTATATCTCTAAATGTACTCCCTGGAATTATGCTGCTTTCTTAGATTATGCCACTGAAATAATATTTCTTCAAAAAGTGGGTGGTGGATATATATTTATTCATCGCTCACTCCGAGACCACTTTGCAAATATAAACCCAAATCAGTAAAACATATATGACTAGAGTATACTCTAAACGGTTTAAACCTGGACTTTTTTAAATGCCTGAAAATTGAGAGTCAATAAGCTATCTAGCTTTTCTTTTTTATCAGTGTTTGCAGTGACAATACAGTTAGAGATTGCTGCTTTAAAATCACTAAAAGTAGCATAGTATTTAGAGTACAAACATTCATTTATAATAAACTTCCAAAACCGCTCAATTAAATTTAACTGTGGTGAATGGGGCTAAATGAGCAGGCATGCAGAAAGTTACGAATGAATCGCACTTACTTCTATCTCGGCTCAATACCATCTATATTTCACAATCCAAAATGGTATTACTTGACTAAACCAACATGAAAATTAATTCAAACCAAATCTTCCAACAAAGCAGTAATTTTCCCCTGGGCTTTAGTGCGGTTATCATCATAAATCATCAAAGTATTCAGATTGGCATGGCGGCTCAACTTCTGCACACTCCTGACATCCCCACCACTAGCATCCAACGCCGCCGTCACCGATGAATGTCTAATTTTATGGGGGCTGACAACTTTAGAAATCCCCGCCACACTAGCAATCTTCACCACAATCTTGCGAATACCATCCCCCGTCAGCCGATGTCCGTAGTGAGGCCGCAGAGAAATAAACAACGGTTGCTTGATATCTAATTCCTTCCTTGTCCACAACCAATCTTGCAAAGCATCACAAGTTTTAGGATGCAAATCAACATTTTCCTTCTGAGTTCCCTTACCCTTACCCAAAATACTCAAAGTCCGTAATTCCAGATCCAAATCCTCAATATTACAGTGAGAAACTTCCTCCCGTCGCAGAGCATTAGCCCACAATAACCGCAGCAGTGCATAATCCCGTTTACCTTTAATAGTTTCCCGGTCTGGTATCGACAGCATTTTTCTAAAAGCTTCAGGAGTAATACCCGAAGTATCTCGGTAAGGTTGAATTTTCTCGCTCTTGATATCAGCTAACGTCCACTCACACTTACCCACCTTATAAGCATAGTTCACCAACGCCTTAATCGCCGCCAAGCGGCGGTTAACAGTAGCTTCCTTCAAACCCAAATCAACCAACTCTGCCTTGTAGCGCAAAACCAGCGTTACAGCCGAGTACCTATCCATTTGCAGAAATTGTCCCACCAAAGCGGGAGTTGGTTGTTGACCGCACACAGACAGGAAAAATTTATTTAAATCTTTAGCGTATTCATGACGGGTATTTTTATTACGCTTGCCCACCAACAATTCTGCCAACAAATCGCGTTCAGCGGTAATGGCAAAGGGGTTCACCTTAGCGAGTGAATTTGACTCTTGGGGTGGCTGCATATAATTATCGAAAACATCTCTTTTCGATAATTACTTTAGCATTGATCTGCACCACCTGACCGCCCAGCCAGCCCGCCACCGAGGTATGTGCAGAATGGGACACGTTGTAAAGATATGTGAAGCGATGTTTGAAACCATTGATTTGACGTTGTTTCAATATGGGGTAAAGACAAGATGTGACCAAAAACCTGCAAAATGATTTGAGAAGGCTTGATTTTACGTTGTAAATAACGGCTTTTTTGAGGAAGAAAGTAACATCAAAACCAGACAGGGCAGGGGTTTCCAGACCATCTTGCAGAAAATTACTCAAATCTCGGCTTCATACCTATTTGGCTCAAACCCCTGCCTCACAACCGATTTCATTTTATGCGCGAATTTTGTTGCCTCAAACCCTTATAACTTCGTTGTTCAAATTTCATCTTATGTGCGAACCCACATACCATTTCCGTTACAATATTCGATATCAAGCACAGATATCATGACTATCAATAAAACCCCGCCCAGCGAGATGATCCGCGTGCCAACTGTACTAATTTCTGTAGTACGGCAACTATCAAAAATCCACCGCGAAGGACACACAACGGCGTTACTGGAAGCGTTACAGGAAGTGATAGCACAGTTTGATAGCAGCGTGGAATTACCAGTTACCGAGTTACAGCAGGTGGAGGAGAAGCTAGAATCACTCTCTACTCACCTTTCTCAACAAGATGAACTGCTGGCCAGTAAATTAGAAATCATTGGTAAACATTTAGAAAAGATTGAGCGATCGCTTGCTTCTGGCAGATACAGTGGTGGTAACTCTCTTACCCGGCGTTCAGCGTATCCATACCAATATCAGCAACCAGTAGAAATCAATTCTTTTGCACCGGAGAACTTAGCCATGCGGTTAGGGGTGACACAACAGAGTTTAATGAATGAATGGGAAACCAAAAGCGAAAAGGAATTTATTAGCTGGTCTAGGAATCGTGACCCCAGTAGTTTAGGATGGAAATTTCAGGTTAGTGATGGGTTGTTTTATCCGGTGAGGCAATAGTAAATATAGTTGTTTAACTTAAAAATGATTAAAAATGAGACAAAAAGTGATAGGTTCTGTAGATAATGATTCTAGGATAACCAAGGCAGTCCAATTGTTTGGAAGATTAAATTTCCGTGGTTATTGTTTAGCTTAATGTCTCAATCTAAAGTTAAATGACTGTTATCAATTTAATTGGAATTTATTTCTAAGCTGTTAAGCACCTAAATTTACTGCTTTGATACAAAAAATCCCCTTCTACACCAGGGGACTGTGATTACCAATTTTTTCGCAAACATAGTTCAATTGTACTATATAAAAATAATATTGACAATGGGTGTGGCGATTAGCTGCTTATTTGTTTCCGCAGTCTTGGGGTTCTCTCTAAAAATAGGCGATGGGCTACACCCTAAAGGCAATGCCTACGGCGTATCCCTTACGAAACCGAACAGTATTGGAGAGCGAAGCGATCGCCCAAGAACAGCTATCAAAACTTTCCTCTAAGAAAACCCCGACATATCAAATAATGACAACTGACCAGGAGAAACGTTACCCTTACCTCCTCTATGGTATCCTAGATGACATCCACTACAGAGACAAATTAGGTTCTCAACTCTGTTATCGGCTGGTATCATATTGTGGTGATGAACTTGGAGGTTATAGGCACGGGGTTTAATATTGTCAGGTGGTTTTTCACCAGGACGTAAACAGACACGACCACATTTTTGACAACGCCAATCAGCTTTTTCTTTGATATCTCTAGCTAATTCTTTCCAGTGTTTTGGATATCGCATGACAACTGTTTAAACTGGATTTCAATGTTTTACTATTATCATCTCAATATAACATTTTGTGGGTTTTATTGTGAAGATTTTACTGATGTTCGATAATTATTGATAGATTATATCAAAGATGATAAATCATTTTATCATTGTTCAAAAAATCCATCAGGTCATCTGTTAATTGCAGCAGTATGATCTATTTCGGTGAAACAGATTATATAAAATATTGACCTTGTTTTTTTTGATAATATAAGTAATTTGATTGTACATCTTTTGGTTTGATTCTCACTATTTCCCTGGCAATTAGTTTCTCAATCATTTTTCTAGCTTGATCCTGAATATTGACACCTGCTGGAAGAACAAATCTTTCTAAGAATTCATCTATCATTTGTCTGGCCTTATCCTGAGCTTCTGTATCTTCTATATCTTCTAGAAATGCCATATTCCAGGCCATCGCAGCTATATTCAATAAACTCTCATAATGGGTCACATCGAAATTGGGAAGTGTATCGGAACGAAATGAATAAAGTTCCAAAGATTCAACATAAGGTTCAACGAACTGTTCCAGAACCTCTGACATTTTTTTTCTCTGTGCTTCCAGATTTTTCCGCTTATCTTGGGAACTTTGCCCTTGTTTCATCAAATCCTGTTCGCGTAGCGTGGCGTTAGCCATAAATCCCTGGACTTCATTGCCATAATTACATCCTGTTGGTATTTCTAAAATTTTTATTCAAATAAGATAGAGGTTTCAATTTCCGTATTAACAATCAATTATAACTCAAATTAATGACTTCATTACCAAGTAATTTGGGTACACCAGCCAATAATTCTAACTTTTGCAATTTTACAGTTAACCAAGGCTGACCTAAACCTAAAGAAGCAAAAGGGCTGTGTTGGGGAATTTCTAAATTAGATTTTAATAAGCTTATTTGAGACTGAAAACTATTTTGAAAATATAGTAACTCAGAACCTAAACCGCCGAAAGCATTACCTCTCAATTCTTGTTTCCACCATGTAGATAAGCTCAACCAGTCTTTTTTATAAGACAGTTGGTATAACTCCCTTTGGTTTTGTTTAACACTAACCTTACCATGATTATCCCAGCTAAATTCAGCCATTTCTTTGGGTAATCCCCAAATTTCCCTACCTCCAGCTACGGAATCTTCATTATCTACATAAATATGGGAAATCCAAGCACCAATATATCCTTGATAGCGTACAAAAGCTGGAACTACAATTAATTCATTGTATTCCAATAAAGAACCAGCTTCATAGGAAGATACATAAGTTCCCGCCAAAGTTTTAGCGGGTAAAAGGGAAACAATCTCTAATTCGGAGGGAACAAAAGAAACAGCTTGCTTGATATCAACTAAGTGCAAGGTTTGAATGGCATAGCCTTCAAGTTTCCAAGGAGCATTTGGATATGTCATATTTCTGGAAAATGCTTACGTCTTTTATTTTAATCTCTGATGCCACTTCATCTCTATTTCCCAGGTATCATATCATCACCGGTTAAATACTTATTATCATTAAGAAACCGCATGGGGGCAAGATGCAGGGGGAAAAAGAATTTTTGGATTTCTGCACAAACAATTTACAGCACTTTTGGAGTAAATGAGGTACACCAATTTTAGAAGGTAGTTTTAAAACTTGAAATTCAATCGGTTACTGTACCTCATAAACCTCGAATCTGCTGTATATCGCAAGTGCTGAAGGGGAGACATGATATCACTCCCCAAATTAATTGCTTCAGAGACTTACCTCTGACTGCCTCGGCTGTTTCATTCTAAAATTTGACATTTTATGTATTTACGATAATGCTTTATTTTAACCTTCAGGGATTCTATCTCACGGCGGCTGAAAATACCTAAATTCGTTCGTTGCTTAAATCTAGAATTAAATAACCTTGCTATGACTGCTCTTACACCCCTGTTAAATATTTGATACTAAAAGGAGTGTAGTTTTGAATTAACCAAACAGCTAACGCTGCATTGAGTGGATCAATGAATGGAATTAACGAAGCAACTATGCTAGAAACACTTCCTAATTTCCTGACCACAAATTCTTTTCCATTTCAATTTACTCAACAGCAGCAAAAAGCCTTAGATAAAATGTGGACATTTGTCCAACCAACCGTCACTGCTGCTTTATTTCTGTTAGTAGGATTTGCCGGAACTGGGAAATCAACCATAGTATTCCAACTTGTAAAAGTGCTGGTAGCTACAGGTAAAAAAGTTGTATTAACTGCACCCACAAATAAAGCAGTAGGTGTACTGCGAAGGATGGCAGCAGAAAATGGAGTAACTAACGTAGAATTCTTTACAATTCACCAATTACTAGGATTAGGAATGGTGACTAGAGGTAAAGAGAAAATACTGGAGCAGATAGGACCATCCTACATCAATTTATTTGATGTTGTCTTTATTGATGAATGTTCCATGATTGGCAAACAACTGTGGCATTGGATTGAAAATGTTGCTAATCAATCATCACCCTGGACACAAATCAAAATTATTCTCATGGGCGACCCTGCACAATTAAATCCAGTCAATGAAAGAAAATCTCTCAGCTTTCAAGTAGCAAATAAAGCAGTATTAACTCAAGTTGTCCGTCAAGGAATTGATAGTCCTTTATTAGAGTTTGTTACTGCTGCTCGCTATGCAGTTACTCAAAGTAAACAACCATTTAATCCCTTTGCTAAATATTTACCTGATAAAAGCAACGGTTCGCTCATGGTAAAACGTCAAACTTTACTGCGGTATGCGTGCAAAAAGATGTCTAAAGAATTTGTGCATAATCCAGATTGTTTCCGTATTTTATCATGGACTAATGCCCAAGTTGACTTTTATAATCAACAAATTCGGACATATTTGTATGGGAAGAATGCTAACAGATTTATTCCTGGGGAAAGATTAATTACTAGAGATCCGGTGATAGCACCTGATGGAAAAACTGCCATTCTTTCTACATCTACAGAATTTAATGTTGTAGATGTGTTGGCAGAACGTTATAACAACTATGATGCTTGGAGATTGAAAGTAGAAACAGATGAAGCAATTGTGCGTCAAATTTACGTTTTACATGAAGATGAAGAGAAACGATTTAAACAAGAAACTCAACGGTTGCTCAGAAGTGCCAAACGTAATCCTTTCCTGTGGAAGCAATACTATAAACATTTAGAGCAGTTTGCTAATATCAGAAATTGCTTTGCATTAACTGTGCATAATAGTCAAGGTAGCACTTTCTTAGAAGCAGGTATTGATGGACAAGATTTGAGTAAGCGATTGAATCCAGAACGGGGAGAGGATAACAAATCAATTCTAGCTAAAATTAAGGAGTTTAATCGTTTGTATTATGTTGCTAGTTCACGAGCTAGACAGCGTATTTTGGTAATCCGGTAATCTATAAACGGCTAAGAATCCTCAACTAAAATAACCATATTTTGAAATTTGAGAGTAGCGCAAGTTTCTTTGTGGTTGCGTGGTTTAATTTTCAATTAGCACGTTTCGATACATAGGTTTTTGCTTTCACATTTTCGTATTGTTTAGGTAGGAATCACTAATAATTTAGTTGAGATAAATTACACATTTTCCATACCGCGTTCCCATTACTTACAGCAGATTCGAGGTTTATGAGGTACAGTAACCGATTGAAGTTGAAGTTTTAAAACAACCTTCTAAAATTGGTGTACCTCCTTTACTCCAAAAGTGCTGTATCTCTGTAATTTACAAGGTAGAGAATTGTTGGAATAGTTAGGAATTATTAGGACTTACACAAGTATAATGTACATACAGCAGATTGCAGATCAATGAGGTACAAAATCTAAATTGAAACCTATACACAAAGCCACTTTTACTCCTGTACGAGTAAAGCACTGCTAAACTGACTCCTGATAGCGTAGCGTGGCGTAAGCCATATTTTGCTGTAATTACATCATTGCGTTGACCTTACCCGCAGGGTATTATGAAAACATAATATCATAAAAATTTGCTATTGCTTCCCTCCATTAAGTTACAGATGCAATGATAAATTTTGTTAGCGTAAGTCCTGATTATCTCTTTATTTTCAACATTTGATTTCCACCTTTTTGAAATTCATAACCAACGGGTTGTATTTCGATATTAAACTGTTGAATAGAAAAGAGATTAAATACTGGTTCAAGATAAGGTGATGGTTCACAATCAAGTTTAACTAAGGGAAAAATCCTCACTTCTTTTGCGATTCTCAAGAGTTCATAAATAGATGCAATGTGAAAATCGAGAGATAGTTGGTCAGAATAAAGAAAGAGTAAATGAGAACAAACGCATAGTTCAAATTGATTATCACCAAATTCTAATTTGGGTAAAGATTGTGATAAATAACGTCCTGCTTTTCTCCCAGTTTCATAGTCCAGTAAAAATTTCTCCATTGCTGCCAAACGAGCGTCACCAAGTTGTTGTGCATCATGAAAATTATTCCAAACATAGCGGTCTGCATTTTGTCTTACCTGGGATATAATTGGTTCATAAGTTTCTTGAACTCGTTGTCTAATTTGGTCTTCAGAAAAATCATAAATGGGGTCAATAGAAATAACTGAATATCCCAGTTCTGTCATTTCAGCGTTGAAGCTGGCTGGACCATCACCACAGCCCAGAATTTTCTTGTTCAGGTCTGTTTCAGATAGATTAAACATTAGCTTATACTCTTGCAGTGTTCTACCCCAAGGCACAACTTCATTTAATTTTATACTTTTTCGGATTTAGTTATATTTAGGAGTTTATCCTAGTCTACTATAGCAATCCTATCCCAACCGTGAGAAAAGCCTGAGATAAAAATCCTGATTTTATAACTATTTTAAGTTGGTTAAACTTTTACTTGGCATTTAGTATTACTAGAGTTACAGCATTTTAAAATTCAGTGAGTTACACCAATTTCAAAAGGTAATTATAACACCTAAATTCAATCTTTTACTGTACCTCATCAACCTCGGATATGCTGTAAATTATTAGTTATGGTTATAGATTAAATGATCGCTTGAAAAATTGATTTATAGATTCATAAAATTTGTTTCTGCTATCGCAGTCTTATAGTCATGATGCAATCAGAGATAAAGGATCATGACTCAAACAGCGCAAAAACAAAAGGTAAAAACTGCAAAGCAGACAAAACAAACAAGTGCTGCTACTACTGAAACAGAAAAGGCAAAACAAACAAATACTGTTGGTACTCAAATAGAAAAGACAAAAACTAAAAATGCTGCTACTACTGAAATAGAAGATGGAGTATCAACAAATAGCACAGAAATCCCTGTACGTAAAAAGAAAAAATCTACCTCTATTAATTCTGACACTTCAGATGGAACAATTCAAAAACAGCGAACTAAGAAAAAATCACCAAAAAAAGAATCAACTCCTCAACCAATTATAGAATTAGGAATGGACGTGATTTGTGAACAAACTAAATTTTACAATGCGCTGTTTTTAGTCCATTGTGCTACACCAGCTAAACCGAGTCATCCTATTCTTGCCAATGTCCTAATTATTGCAGATGTTGAAACACAACAAATACATCTAACTGTCACAGATTTAGCATTAACAATTCAAGCGAGTTTTGCAGCGCAGGTGTTATTAAAGGGTGAAATTACTGTACCAGTGCAAATGTTATTTGAGATAGTCAAGCATTGTCCTCATGGTAATATTTCTCTGAATAGTCAAACTCAAATAATACATCTGACAGAAGAGGAGCAGTCAACAAGGATATATTCTCTTAGTATATCTGATACCGATGGTAAATATGAAATTAAAGGTATCGGTGCTGAGGAGTTTCCACCTACTAATATCATTGATACTACTCCTGTTTCTTTGCCAACAATCGTTTTCAAAGATGGTTTGAAAAGTGTGCTTTATGCAGTTAGCACTGATGAAAATAAATATATTGTGACTGGAGTTCATGTTCAACTTACACAGGAGAAATTAAAGTTGATAGGTACTGATGGACATCGAGTTGCTATTACTGAACTTTCAACTCAAGGAATTGGTAGAAAACCACGTCAACAAGTTACATCTGACGAGATGATTAAATTTACTCTGCCTGGTCGTGTGGTAAGAGAAATAGCACGAAATTTAGGTGATGATGTAGAATCAATAAATATGCTGTATGATGCCCAAAGTAATCGTTTGGGTTTGGCTTGGCAAGATGTCATTCTTAGCTGTCCAGTTCTGGAAGGAATTTATCCTGATTGTGAACAATTATTAGCTCAATTTAGTTTTGAAAAAGAGGTGATTTTAGAAAAAGCACCGTTGGTTAAAGCACTGGAACGGTTAGCTGTATTAACGGATAAGAAAGCACTAGGAATTTATTTGCAGTTTGATGGCAGTTTACAGCAATTACGGTTATCTATTGAACGGGAATTTGGTAAAGGGGATTTGGTGATTGTTGCTAATTTACCATCAGAAATGATGTTGAATATTCAGTTTAATCTCAAGTATCTGATAGAAGCTGCTAAAGCTATTCCTAGTACGAGTATCAAAATGCACTTACAGCAATCCGATCATCCGGCTATGTTAGTTCCTTATGGAGACAGACCAAATCCAGATGTGGAAATGTCTATGCGTCATTTCTTGCTACCACTTTATATTCCAAAAGCTTAATAACTATTAACTGTCACATACTGACAAAAATCAGCTTGCAAGCCTACACTGACCTGAATAAAGGTACAGTGTAGGTAGTTGGCATTAGATACGATTTGTACTCAATTACCTGAGTTTTCTGCTTCTGTAGTTTGTAATTGTTCTACCTGTTCAACTGTTAAACCAGTTACTTTGGCAACTACTTCAATAGACATACCCTCCTTGAGCATATTGACAGCAACAAGTCGAACAGTTTCTGAGCGTCCTTCTTCTCGTCCTTCTTCCCGTCCTTCTTCCCGTCCTTCTTCTACCAATAATTGATAAGTGACTGACTCACGCATAATATCTCTCCGCAGCAAACGCTGAATCACTTCTTTTTCTAATACTAACCCAGCTAAGATAAATGCAGATGCCGCTAGGTTACTTTGCATCTGTTTGTCGGTGATGTTATCAATGACAGTTGCCACTTCCTGCAAAGTGTTGACTTTATTATCAGTGTTGCTTAAAACAGCAAAAGGCAATAAACCGGGGGTTTGCAAAAATGTTTCTGTCGGTTGTTCCCATAAGCGGATTACCTGGAAACGATGAAATGTTTCTTCTAAAGTAAATGTGGTTTGCTGAACCAGTTCTGAATCAGTCTTTTGCAAGTAAACTACTACTTGACGCATTTGCTTGTTAGGAAAGCGGCGATACCCCCGCAAACGGTAATCTGTCATGCGAAAAGGAATGTTCTTGTCTGGTTGAGTCTGAAACTCAATATGCAAGACTATTTCTGCTGATTGTCGAAGAATAAGAGCATCAGCGCGAATTGGTTCTAAAGATAGTTCTTTCGGACTTAACTCAGTTAGGACTATGGATTCACCTAATAACCAAGTAGCAAAGTCGCTAGAAAAGTTTTCTACAAGAAATTTACACAGATTGTCAAACATCAAATAATTTTACCAGAATTTTTGAGAAATTAAAAATGTGGTTTGAAAAACTTAAAACATCCTCCTAGATATCAGCAAATAAATCGCATATAGGGCTAGACAGAACTAAATTTGATAGAGAACAGGTGTGATTTCTGGTATCAGTAAATTTGGCTGAAAACAGTTGGATAAATCAGTCTATTTTACTTAAAACTCTATATGGTTAATGCTAACATCTGAATGCTTACAATTCTACACCTAAGACTTGCAAAATGTCTTTAACGGGTGCTTTCTGTTTTTCTAACTGCTCAACTCGATGTATTAACCGCTTAGGGATGTACTTAGAAGATTTGATCAGGCGATTGCCCTGAGTCCAAAACTCAAAATGATAATAAGCCTGTGGGTAATCTTTGCCTTTTTTGCTGATCGTGCGCCAGTGGATGTTTCCGCTACCTTCTCCTTTATGCCGGCGCATTTTACTAGGGCTGTCATTACTAGGGGAGAAGTCGGAATTACTAGGGTTTGATGGGATATCCCCTAGTAAATTACTAGGGCTTTGATTACTAGGGGAGAAATCGGAATTACTAGGGTTTAACGGGATATCCCCTAGTAAATTACTAGGGCTGTTACTAGGGGATATCTGTGACTGTTCCCTATTTTTACTAGGGGTATTGTCCATATACTCTAGTAAAATGCCATAAACCTTGCATATTCAGGGGTTTGGCGATTCCCCCTGGCACTCTTTCAAAGGTGATTACATTGGTGAACAGCGATAGCCTCCAAAACCGTAAACAGGAGAATCGCTCTAGTTGATCAGCAATGACACAGGTGATAAAATTAACAGGTAAAAAGCTAGTCATCCTCCTTAACTTTCTGCACTTCATCAAACAAATCCTCAATAGTGCAATCTAATGTTTTGCAAAGTTTGGCCAGTTTCACGAAGGTTTCTATCCCTCCTCGCTCTCGCTCCCAGTTACGCACAGTAGAAGGATCTACTCCAACTAAATCAGCTAGTTGGCGCTGAGTTAGATTTTTTTGTTTTCGCAGTTGGGCGACTTTTGAGATGTAAATTTTTTGCATGAATTAATTGATATTATTAGTATAGCAGGAAATTATTAACGCTAAATAGTTAGCACTACAAAGCAGGATACAAGAAGCAGCCATAAACACCTTACTATCATGTTAGGAGCAATAAGGACTGTATATTAAGGCTATAGGGGATAAAGAAAGTTGAAAAGAAAACACTAAATTGTCAATAAGCATTCAGCAGTCAGCAAGTAGCTGAAGAATATCAATTTTAGGCTGTAATTTGCTCTTATTAAATTAAAAATTGTGTAAATTAATAAAAATCTGCATCTTATTACTAATTCAATCTCAATAAAAACAAAAGCTGATAGCTGATTACTGATAGCTGAAT
>NZ_LUFH02000031.1 GCF_001586785.1 Sphaerospermopsis aphanizomenoides BCCUSP55 | reverse complement strand
TCCCCTGCCTCCCCTGCCTCCCCATCTTTTTATTCTTCTGTACCACTACTAGTTGATACCAGTTCTCTGGGACGTTCTGGCAAGGTTAAGATTGTTTGTGGCAGTTCGGAAGGGGTTAATTGGTCTGGCAAATATTCCCGACGAGCCAAAATAATTGCTCCCACCATTGCCATCAGCAACAAAACGGAAGCCAACTCAAAGGGCAGCAAAAAGTCTGTGAAGAAATGTTCACCAATTAAAACTATGGAATTTTGAGCAGCAACAGATGTAGAGGAATAAGCCCAAGGTGTTGCCAGTACCATCGTACTTAACAGGGCAAACAGTCCTATACTCACTACAGCTGTAATTATTTTCCGCACACCAGCACTAGGTAAAGGGGAAAAATCCTGACGCTTGTTTACCAACATAATGGCAAACAAAATCAGCACGTTAATTGCACCGACATAAATCAGAATTTGTGCTGCTGCGACAAAATCACCATTTAGCAATAGGTAAAGTCCCGCCATGCTGATGAACACACCACCCAACAAAAACGCGGAATAGACAATGTTAGAAAACAGCACTACACCTAGTGCCGCCCCAATCATCATTACACCCAATATGCCAAATGAAACAACTTGTACTCCTTCCGCTAGATTCACTGTATTTTGTCCTTTGTCAGTTATTAGTTGTCAGTTGTCAGTGGAAGAAGGCAAAAGGCAAAAGGCAAAAGGCAAGAGTGTTTTAATTGATATTTCCTCTGTTCCCTGTTCCCTGTTTCCTGTTCCCTGTTCCTAATGACTAATTTATTTTTCTGCTTCTACTAAGTCTTCTGGGAAAGAACCAGCACGAGGAGCGTCTGCTGGTACACCGTGGGGTTCGAGTACGCCTTTAGGTAGATAAACCAGTTCGCGCAAGGGTGTCACCATTGGATCATTTGTTACCTTGTAAGGCAAGCGTCCTAGTGCGACGTTATCGTAGTTCAATTCGTGGCGATCATAGGTAGACAGTTCATATTCTTCTGTCATGGATAAGCAGTTAGTGGGGCAGTATTCCACGCAGTTACCGCAGAAAATACAAACTCCAAAATCAATACTGTAGTGTTTGAGTTTTTTCTTCTTGGTGGCTTTGTCCATTTCCCAATCAACTACAGGGAGGTTAATGGGACAAACACGCACACAAACTTCACAGGCAATACACTTGTCAAATTCATAGTGAATCCTACCGCGAAATCGTTCACCAGGAATCAATTTTTCGTAAGGGTATTGTACGGTAATGGGACGACGCTGCATGTGGTCAAAGGTGACAGACAGCCCCTGTCCGATGTAACGCGCTGATTGTACTGCTTCTTTGGCGTAATCACCAACTTGTTTGAGGAACTTTAGCATTGTTTGTGTCTCTCTTTAAGAATTTTGGATTTTGGATTTTGGATTTTAGATTTAAGATTCAATCCAAAACCTAAAATCTAAAATCTAAAATTTCCTTATCCACCGAAGGCGACGGGAAAAGCTAATTTCAGGGCAGCGGTTAATAGGAGATTAACCAAACCAACAGGTAGCAAGAACTTCCATCCTAAATCTAACAACTGGTCAATTCTTACCCGTGGCACTGTCCAACGAATGAGGATGGCAAGAAATACTAGAAAATAGGCTTTAAGTACGGTCATAGTGATACCTAAAGCAGCTGTCACTACCTGGAGTACAGGATTGTTGGGACTTACTCCTAACCATTCCCCAAGCAGGTCGATGGGAATAGGGAAATGCCAACCGCCCAAGTATAAAATTGCTACAAGCAGGGAAGAAAGGATTAGGTTAATGTAAGAACCTAAGTAAAACAAACCAAATTTCATACCTGAATATTCGGTTTGATAACCTGCTACTAGTTCTTCTTCTGCTTCCGGTAAGTCAAAGGGTAAGCGTTCGCATTCAGCTAAAGCAGCAATCCAAAAAATGAGAAACCCTAGGGGTTGTCTCCACACATTCCAGCCTAGAATACCAAAATTAGATTGCTGATTGACGATATCAACTGTACTGAGGCTATTAGACATCATGGCGATCGCTAACACACTCAGCGCCAACGGAATTTCATAACTAATTGACTGTGCTGCTGCCCGTAAACCACCTAGCAGAGAGTATTTATTATTGGATGCATAACCTGCCATCAACAAGCCAATGGGCTGAATGCTAGACAATGCAATCCACAAAAAGACCCCCATACCTACGTTGGTAATGACGATATTCTCCCCAAAGGGGACAATCAGAAACGACAAGAATACCGGAATCACCACAATTACTGGGCCGAGAGTAAACAGCCAGCGGTCTGCTTTGGCTGGAACTATATCTTCTTTAAAGATTAGCTTGAGACCATCTGCCACAGGCACTAACAACCCAAAAGGCCCTTGGTATTCAGGGCCAATCCGTTGCTGTGCCGCAGCAGAAATTTTCCGTTCTAGCCAGGTAGCAACCAGTACACCTACCGTTGCACCAATCAACATCAGGATCATTGGTAATGGCATCCAAATTGCTTTGGCTGCCCCTGGTGGTATTCCTAAATCCCTGACAGATTGAATAAAAGTTCCTTGGAGGTCAATTCCTGCATTCATTTTTGCTACTCTTTAAGTCGTCAAGTCACGATGAATTACAACTATCAATCAAGTTAATAACTGTAAATTCACTAGTTGATAATCTCTGCCGAGATGATGCCTATTTGTAGATTTGTTGCCAACCCATGAGTTTAGTATATCCTTGGATGGTTTTCACCCCATTAACCAAGATGACAACTTCTACTTATGGTTGGGATTAAGAAAGAAGAGGGTGTAGGGTGTGGGGTGTGGGGTGTAGAATAACCTTCTCCCTGTTGCCTGTTCCCTGTTGCCTGTTCCCTGTTTCCAGACAAGCCAAATCTGCCGTTTCCTTGTCGGTTACGGTTTTCTGGTTCTATGCAAATTTTCTGATTTTCCAGCAATAGGGGCTGTGATGACAATACCAATTTAAGATGATCGACTTGAGATATAGCTGTAACCAGAATGATTAGGACATTATTAATCCTTGAAAACTAATAATAGCAAGGGTTTCACTCTTGCTTTTTGCCTCTTGCCTCTTGCCTTCTGCTATATGTGGCTGCAAGCCCACTTCATTAGACAGATGACAGTTATCAATGTGTCCATTCTTGGGCATTAATCCCAAATCTAAAATCTAAAATTGGTTACTTGTCACCCGTCATCTATATTTCTACCTAATTAACGCTGGTCGATGGGAGTGTAAGCGATTTCGTGACGACCGTTATAAACTTGGGTAGGACGGAAAATCCGGTTTTCTGCGAGTTGTTCTTTCCAGTGTGCTAACCAACCAGCTACACGAGCGATCGCAAAAACAGGTGTAAATAAATCCGTGGGAATTCCCATTTTCCTATACACCAACCCAGAATAAAAGTCAACATTGGGATAAATCCCTTTGCTGCCAACTTTTTCTGCCATTACCCGTTCCACTTCCAAGGCGATTTCATAATACTTGTCGTAGCCGAACTTCTCAAACAGTTGCTCTGCCAAGCGTTGCAAAATTGTCGCCCGTGGATCTTTTACCTTATATACACGGTGTCCAAATCCCATAATTTTCGCCTTTTTTTGCAGACGATCTTCTATGTAGGGACGGACATTATCCACACAGCCAATTTCTTCCAACATCTGAATAACTTCTTCGTTAGCACCACCATGCAGGGGTCCGCCTAAAGTACCTACGGCACTGGCAACGACCGCATAGGGGTCAGTTAAGGTGGAAGCTGTGACTCGCGCACTGAAGGTAGAAGCATTCATTGTATGCTCAACGTGCAGAATCAAACAGATGTCAAAAATCCTTGCTGCCAACGGATCAGGTTCTTTCTCATTCAGCATATACAAGAAGTTAGCAGCGTAATCCAAATCATCCCTTGGCTTTACAGGGTCATTACCTTTCCGCATCAACTGGAAAGCCGCTACCATTGTGGGAATTGTCGCTACTAAACGTACCACTGCATCCCGAATATAAACAGGGTTATGTAAGTCACGACGAGAATAAAATAACCCCAAGGCAGCAGCAGAAGCTTGTAGTGCATCCATTGGATGACCACTTTCAGGAAAGCATTTCATCATATCCCGAATGCGGTATTTAATTCGTCTGTGGCTACAAACTTCTTCTTCAAAAGCCGCCAATTCTTCCTTGCTGGGCAATTCTCCCCAGATTAAAAGATAAGCAGTTTCCAAGAATGTACTTTTTTCTGCTAATTCTTCAATCCGAATGCCACGATACTCCAGTATTCCCTTTTGCCCATCTACATAGCTAATACTCGATTGGGCTGCGGGAATGCCTTCTAAACCAGGCTTGTATTCGCACACCGTCATGGCTACACCGTTTGCTTTGTGAAATATCTGAACACGCTAACTTACCAGAGATTATTTTCACCATAACAGTTGCCGATTTAACAACAATTCTATGCGAAAGCTCGAAAAACTGTTATAGCAGGTACTTGGGTGGTGTCAACCAGAACATTTGACTACGACCCAAAGGAGAACCATCATCAGGTAGTTTTATTCCGATCATACCTGCTTTTTTCAGGACGAGGCGTTCTTTTGCTTCCCCCCAGAGGAGAATTTCTGCCCAACTGCTCAAACAAGGCTCATGTCCTACTAATGCTAGTTGGGTTTGTTGAGTATAATTTCTTGGTTCTAACCAGTCTTTTAACCAGCTATTAATATCGCCTTCAAAGGAGAGATGGTGAGATATTTCTAATTGAGAACTAAGTCCAGCTGCTATAAGTATTTCTGCTGTTTGTTGGGCGCGTACTAGGGGACTGGTGAGGATTAAATCAAAGTGTAAATCTAGTTTTAATAATCTTTGGGCTACTTTTTCGGTTTTTTGTCTTCCTTCTTTGGTTAGTTGACGTTCTTCATCTTTTAGCCCTGGTTGATGTTCTTCGGCGATGCCATGACGAATTAAATATATTTCCATAGTTTGAGTTGAGCATTTTTATATTATTTTTTAGTTCACGCAAAAACGCAAAAAATAAAAAGCGCAAAAATTAGCAATTCAGCAATTTCATAAAATCTGTGGATACAGTGAAAGTCTATCTCTCGTATCTTTAGCTAATTGATCAAATGTTATGCAAATTACTTTGCGTGAGTCTACTAAAACTTTATTTAAACGCCATTTCAATCTAGCTTTATCAATAGGAGATATAAAAGTATCTCTACCTATAACAAGAATGCCATAAAATTCTATATTCTCAGTTCCAAAAATAGCACGTGCTGAAGAAGTATTTTTTTCATCATCAAGCTTCCAAAACCAATCAATTATTTGACTAAATCCATGTTCAAATCTAGGCGACCAATCTAATGTACTTCTTCCTTTATTTACAAATATACTATCTTCCATAGCATCTTCAAATTCAATGAAACAGTAAGTATTATTTACAGAATCACCAACGGCTAAATCAGCACGAAAATCTCCAAAAAATGTAAATTCATGTTTAATGTGGTTGAATCTAACGATATTAGGAACGTAAGAACCAATAAAAGCAGATAAATGAAGTCTCTGTTTAAAGAAAGGAAGTATATCCTTGTTTTCTTTTAATTCCCTATTATTGAGAAGTAATTTTTCAAATTCCTTAAGTTCAACTAGACACTGTTTAAGGTCTATGGTAAAAGAATCTAGACCTTTCATATTTTAGCCTTTTCTAATGAGCCATATAACATTTCAATTCGATTGAAATTAACTATATCAATAATAGTTAATTTTTCAGATTTAACTTCAAAAATGATTCTGTATATGCCTACCTTTGCAATGAAATAATTTGGGATTGAACTCAGTTTAGAAACCTCAACTTCTGAACAATCAGGAAATTTTTCTAGACAACTAATAGCATGACTAATTTTTCCTTGATCTTGAGTTGGTAAAGCATCAATTGCTATTTGTGCTTTATCAAGTAAAACTACTTGATTTTTCTTTAGCTGTTGATTATTGGATTCAATAGAAGGATCACAATACTCCTCAACTATGTGTTGAAGATCATTGAAATAATTAGTTCCTCTTTCTTCTTGTTCCAAACGCTGCTGAATAGCTGCCAGTATTTTATGCTTCTTTTCTATTGTTTCGTCGTTTAACACAGAAGCAACTATTTCCAGGACTGTCTGATATCTTTGTGCTGTGGTTTCATTAATATTTTTGGTCATACTAGCTATTGTTTGCCTGACAACCGCTAGAACTGCTATTTTTTGGTTCTCAGATATGTTAGGAATCCATTCATTTAATAACGTAAAAACTAAATTTACAAACGCAAGTAAAACTTCCCAATTTAGCTTTTGAATGTAACCATGAGCGAGGCGATTTCGCTCTTTAAGACAAGCCTGAATAGTATCAGATTGAGAGATTGATAACTCTCCCAAAGAGTACATTTGCTTAAGTAATTTTATAAGTGGTAAACGTTCAACGGGAATCGATACCTCAACTGCTCGCTTTCTTAACGCACCCTCAAAAATACTCCACAGAAAAAGATAGGCAGGCTCAATTTCATTACTCTCAATCAGCTTCTGAGTTTGACTAAGATAGTCAATTAGTTCTTGCCAGGAAGGAAGTTGTTCAGTTAGTCCAGGTAATGATTCAGCTTCTATATCTTCAAGTGTCACTAATAAAAAACGCCAACCTGGGTGTCTACTAATTTTATTGGCTATAGCCTGCAAATTATCTACTGAAACTCGGCTGAGACTGGTTTTTACCTCAATTATTAAACCGGATTCATTCTTAATAGCAAGAATATCTGGTAGATAATTACCTAAATCAAATGGTAATTCTGGTAATTCATCTTTTTTAGGTTCAACTAAAACGCGAAATCCTTCATTTGTATACTTATCAGCCAAAGATTTGACTTTTTCATCATGTAAACTTCTAGTGTTGTTAATCATAAGTATTTTTCCAATGGTTGAGATTCACTCACTTTTACATACACACACTCTTTGCCTGTTATCACTCCTTGTTGTAATAATGAAGGTAAGTTGGTAATATCAATTGGTTCAGATAGAAAACGACGATGACTCTCTACGTCTAATACTAAACTATCATTTTCATAAACTAAGCCTATAAGTGCATCTTGTATTAGCTTGATAATGTTATCTGTGTCAGGGGGGTTATCATCACTACAAAGATAAACTAGCGTAAGCTGTAAATAAGTATCTTTAATTGGGCTGCCAAAAGACCAAACCTTTTGAGCTTCAGACTTAATAAAAGCTTTCCATTGCTCAAAACCTTTTTTTGCCTGTACTGAAACAGGTCGTCTGGGAATGAGAAATTCAAAAGATGTTATTGGCATTCCAAGTGCATCTTTTTATAAAAAATTAATAAACTTGCAGAACTTTTCACAACTGACTCTTCTAATCTTGGGTATAAGCTAAGTCGGCACGATAAAAACGATGTATGTGTAGTTTTGTAAAATTTGTAGAATGATTTATTGTCAAGGCATTTGTCGATTTTACATTGTGTTACATATGTAAAATTTTTAACGCCGACTTACTTATCTCAATTCTACCATATTTATAACTACGCCTATCATAGGATTTGTCTGATACACTGCTTGCTAGTTAGGAATTTACCACCAAAAAAATAAATTTCTTAGCTCAAATCTAAATTAATTAGTAGGGGTTTAGCAATGCGCCTTACCCCCACTGAATCAACACCGTCTTTGAATCGGTTTTAACGTAATTCGGCTATTGATTCTTTGTACTTAAAAACAACCCATTCTCTACGACTGAATTGGGTTATCTCTAGGATTCACCAATTTCAATAATTTCTGTTTAATTTGTGCGTCGTAAACTTCCCATTTCATTTTGGCATAAGCAGAATTTTCATTGCCCCCAGATAAAAAACCCATGGGAATTTCAAAGCCACCAGCACCTGTACGTCCACCACCAAAGAACCGCCCAGTGCTATCCTGTCCAAAGGCTTCTTTAATAAATTCATCAGGGTCTAAAGTAAGTTTTGTGGTTCTTAGGGAACCTATGACTACTTCTAATTCGTCATCTTCATCGTGAACAATTCCATAAACTACTGCGGTGTGAACGTTTTCTTCTGTCACTAGAAAATCAGCCGCTTGCGGAATAGCATCCCGGTCGTCGTAGCGTAAATAACCAACCCCAGCTATGGAAAAGTTATTTTGGACAATGCGATTTTTGAGCGATCGCTCGATCACATCCATGACCCGCTTGGAACGATTTGCCTGTAAAATGGCATTTAGCAACTGAGCATCATAAAATCTGCTCAGATAGGCAGCAGCCATAAAATCTTCTTCCTGCGCTTGCATCAACCTATTGGTATCTGAGCGCAAACCGTGCATTAAAGCAGTTGCACATTTAACGTGCTGGCTAATACTGCTATCTAATCCCAGCAAACCCGCTTGTAAATACTGGGTAAATATAGTTGCAGTTGCACGCACATAAGGACGAACATCGACAAACTCGGCCTTCAGTTCTCCTTGCAAGCTATGATGATCAACTATCACTATGAGGGGAATTCCTGCCTGTTGTACTGCTGATAATAGCTGAGATGTTGTTCCCTGGTTATCAATTAGTACGAACCCTTGATAAGATGATAAATCTTTACTTTTCAGGGTTTGGATTGTCCATCGCTGTGCTGGTAAAGTAGTTAGCTTCACTAAAGCAATATTCTCTTGGTGGCTTAAAGTCCCAGCATAAATGATTTCACATTTGATATCGTACTGTTGGGCAATTAACTGGTAAGCCCAAGCACAGGAAAGAGCATCAGGATCAGGGAAATCTTGTAGAATTACCAGATGGCGCTCATGCCGGTGTCCAAGCAGAGTTTTTTGTAACTCTTCTGATTTCTGAACTGCTAGAGAATTGCCACGTTGAGCTAAATAGATGCCACCATCACCGTTAGATGGTGGTAAAGAAGGTCGATTCAATGGTGGAAGTTCATAAGATTCTTTATCTATCTCAACTTCCTCCGGGTTCGGTTCTAACGACAAACTCTCAAATTGAGTAACTGAAGAATTCAAGTACATAGGGCATTTGGTTTTCAGCGTGGTGGCTCGTGTATGCCTTCCGAGATACTCCAATCATTGCATCACTGGTTTAGCCACACACTATGATCTTGACAGAAATCTACTGTCTTTGCACTGCATAGCTTGGTCTATTTTTGGTCAAGAATTGATCACATCTGCTTGGATGGTATAGACACTCTAGAATAAACCAGCCAACAGGCAGCAAACCATTTGCTATGAATGGAACAAAGAGTTTTTCTCTGACAAAGCTGATTTTGACTTGAATATTTATTTAAATTGTGGTATTATACTAGCCTCAATATTTGATATAAATTCGATTTTCTTGTTCCTAATTCTAATATACTTATCCTATTAATTTACAAATTAATACAGCATTTTGTAGGTAAATAAAGGACGGTATTTACCCACAAACCAACCAGCAAAAGAGTTTTACTGCTGAATGCTGCTGTAAATTTTCGGACGCAAACCGTCTTGTGAGCCTAATTATCAGAATTGGCTGATAATTTATAGCCACAATGATTTACACCTCATAAAAATGAGGTACAATAATGAACCTGTCTGTTAATAGCTGCTCTAATTTTTGGCATAGCATTATCCCAGCTTCTGGGAATTTGCCCCATCAGCCGCAAATAAAGACTAAGCAATGCCAAATTAAGCCCTCTAGTTGTGGTAAACTGTCTTGACCGAGGTCAAACAGCAAATCCTACAGGTAAAGACTCATCTCTGTGCTTTTTAGTGAATTCTGTGTAATGTCAAAGTCCGATTACATATTTTTGCCACTCTTGATGAAGTCCACTCTTGAGATGTTTAGTCACCTCAAAATAAAGACTACTGTAAGGTTGACGGGGTGGATGGCGCAAAGGCATCCTGGCTTCATGAGGTGTACGACAGCCTTTTTTGACATTGCAGCGTACACAGGCAGTAACAATGTTTTCCCAGGTGTCACCCCCCCCACGCGATCGCGGCATAACATGATCTAGGGTCAACTCGTCTCCTGTATAGCCACAGTATTGACAAGTATGACCATCACGATGCAATATATTCCGGCGCGTTAAAGGAATTTCTTTATAGGGAACACGCACGTAATGGCGCAACCGAATGACGGTTGGCAGAGGAAAATCCGAGTAGAGGAATTTACCGTTATGTTCTACGTGTTCTGCCTTGCCTTTAATCAACAAAACTATGGCACGTCGCCAACTCGTGATGTTGAGCGGTTCGTAAGAGGCGTTTAGGACTAAAACCTTCCCCATTGATATTAGCTCAAGGTATTAGTTTTAGATATTTTAACACAAATATACCTTCCTGGAGGGATGAGAATAATTTATACTTCCTCAATAATTTGGTAGCAAGAAGAAGGGATGTAGGGGTGTAAGGGTGTAAGGGTGTAGGGGTGTAGGGGAAAAACTTACTCCTCAACTCCTACCTTGGAGTCTCCTACCTTCTGCCTCCTGATAACTGATAACTGATAACTGATAACTGATATAGGACAACTGAATACTTGTATAAACTCCCGGAGAAACGGTAAACTTTCCTGATTAAATTGATATGGCTTTGAGGGTGGCAACCCAGAATCATTAGATAGTCAGGAAGCTTTGCAGTGGTGTGAGAGGAGTGAAGAGCGATGTTCAGTAGCAAACAAACCCCTAGTTTTGCTGATAGTCAGGAGTGCAATACTTACGCTTGGTTTTCTCAACGTGCTTGGGTAGAAATTGATTTAGGAGCGTTGACCTATAATATAAAGCAGTTAGGAAGATTTTTATCACCACGTACCCAGTTAATGGCAGTGGTAAAAGCTGATGCCTATGGACATGGAGCGGTGACAGTTGCTAAAACAGTTTTGGAAGCGGGTGCTAGTTGGTTGGGAGTGGCTACAGTTCCCGAAGGTATTCAATTACGGGAAGGTGGGATCAAAGCTCCGATTTTAATTTTAGGAGCAACCCACACACCAGAACAAATTCATGCGATCGCTCACTGGAAACTTCAGCCGACACTGTGCAGTCCTAAACAAGCTTTAGAATTTTCTAACAAACTAGAATCCATTAACTATAATTCTCCCATACCTGTACATATCAAACTAGATACAGGAATGTCTAGATTAGGCACAGATTGGCAGCAAGCAGGTGATTTTGTGCAGTTAGTACAGGGATTACCTCATCTGGATATTGCTAGTATTTATTCTCACCTAGCAACAGCAGATAGTCCTGATCCAGCAATTATGCAGCAACAGCATAGCAGATTTGAGCAAGCGATCGCCCAAATCAAAGCCAGAGGTATCAAAATTCCTAGTCTGCATTTAGCCAACTCAGCGGCTACCCTAGCAGATCCAAAATTACACTATGACATGGTGCGTGCAGGTTTAGCTATTTACGGACTTTATCCTGCTCCCCACCTGCAAAATAAAATCAAACTGCAATCAGTATTACAACTCAAAGCGCGAGTTACCCATGTAAAAACAATTGCTAAGGGAACTGGTGTAAGTTATGGTCATCATTTTATCGCTCCTAGAGAAATGCGGATTGCTGTAGTTGGTATTGGTTATGCAGATGGAGTTCCCCGCAGTCTTTCCAACCAAATGCAAGTTTTACTCCGTGGCCAGCGTGTGCAGCAAATTGGCGCAATTACAATGGATCAATTAATGATCGATGTAAGTTCTATACCCGAAGTACAAGAAGGGGAAATAGTCACCTTATTGGGAGAACAGGGAAAAGAACAAATATCGGCAGATGATTGGGCAAATCAATTAAACACCATTTCTTGGGAAATTCTCTGCGGCTTCAAGCATCGTTTACCTCGTGTAGCGATCATGTAGGGTGTGGGGTGTGGGGTGTGGGGGAAAACTGAATTCTTACTTCTGCCTCCTGCCTTCTACCTCCAATTTTCAATTACCTCTTGCCATATATATTTTGTTATGCTAATATTAAATACTGATGCGGATGTGGCGGAATTGGCAGACGCGCTAGATTTAGGTTCTAGTTCCGAGAGGAGTGAAGGTTCAAGTCCTTTCATCCGCACTTACAAGAAAATAGGCTGACAACCCTGATAGAGCAGGGTTGTACAGTGGCGTTAGCTATAGTGAACCCTTCAGAACTCCGAAAGTTTTGAGGGGTTAAACTTTTTATGGAAGAAAAAGCCCCGAAGTTTAGGTACAAGCCCCTACTTTTAAGTATGGAAACAGAAAAAAGATGTATTTTGAGGCGTGTAGTGCGAAAAATACAGCGTCTTTGCTGGATACCCCTGATTTTAATTATGGGTTTCCCTACACCCCATTCACACTCGGTACTCTTTATTGTTTCTTGAATTGACCAAGATTTGATAATCTTTAATTGACGTTGTGATTGTTAAGTTTTACTCTAAACTAGAACATCAAACTTTGTATTGATGACTACAACCAATTTGAGGCTTTATACTTGATTTTAATTTTCACCTATCTGCTATGCAAATTAAGATCTTTTGTGATCAAATCTGTTTCCTCCCAGTAGCTTGCCTATTGTCTGCACGAAAAGAGGTTTAACAATGATTAAGCTTGACAAATAAAATGGAACTGCCATAGGCAAATTTAAATCACAAGTATTAAATCTAGCTGAAGTATAAGTAAAATGATCACAACTCCTTCCACTCCTCTGGGTAGCTACAGGTTATTTCACAAATTACATCCTTTGTCTCTTTTAGCACAATTAAGCACAAAAAGAGTTACGGGATGCTTAAGTGTGTTCACTGGCTTTGTTTCTTGGTCAATCTATTTAGAAGAAGGTAAATTAACTTACGCTACTTATTCAGATCAAGTATTTGAGCGTCTTGAAAGTCACCTCCAAAACTTCAGTGATCAAATTCCCACTTTCAATGCTGCAACTTATGAACAGATGGGATTGATATCAGCAGCCAAAAATCATCAACAATTGATAGCAAATGCTGATTATCACGCTATTTGTTGGTTAGTAGAGCAAAAATATATTACTTCCACGCAAGCTGGAATACTGATAGAGGAATTAGCTAAGGAAGTTTTAGAGTCATTTATTCGTTTAAAAGAAGGTAATTACAAACTTAATCCTGACAATGATTTGTATAATCTGCCGAAATTTTGTCATTTAGATTTGCAATCACTAGTTGAACATTGTCAAAAACAGTTAAGTTATCGGGAAAATATCAAGCCTGTTATTTCATCTCACAGCATTTCTTCAACTCAGACACAAGCTGAACTCCAACTAAAAGAAAAATCATCACAATCAAAAAAGATATACCCTACCAAGCAGATAAATCCTAAAAATCCCCAGTCTTTTCTGAGTAAAGAATTTTATACAATTGCTTGTATTGATGATAGTCAAACAGTCTTGAATTCTATCCAACATTTTTTAGATGAAAATACATTTTCAGTGGTGATGATTAATGATCCGATTAAAGCTTTAATGCAGATTATCAGAAGTAAACCTGACTTGATTTTACTAGATGTAGAAATGCCAAATTTAGATGGTTATGAATTATGTTCATTATTAAGGAGACATTCAGTATTTAAAAATACACCCATTATTATGGTGACTGGCAGAACGGGCTTTATTGATAAAGCTAAAGCGAAAATTGTCAGGGCATCAGGATATTTGACCAAGCCTTTTACAAGAGCAGATTTACTAAAAATTGTGTTTAAACACATTGTTTAATTTAGTAGTTGCCAGTAATTAAAATCACATATTCAGTGATGATTAATATAAGAAAATCAAATGATGAAGAATTAAATCAATGACAAGTTCAAAACTAAACCTCTATTACCAACCAAATCAAAACTCTTTAGCAGATAGCTATCTCAAATTTCAACTCAATCAACAAACTACGGCTGTCTTATCAATTCATCATACTCAAGAAGCGATTATTGTACCTATTACATCGGTGACAGCTATACCGAATATGCCAGCCTTTATATTAGGATTAATGAATTGGCGTAGTCGAATCATTTGGATAATTGATCTGCCCAAGATGTTCAATTTAGAAGGAATAGATCACCCTCTTCGACAGTACAATATTATTGTCGTTAATGTGGAGTCAATGGTTTTGGGTTTAGTTGTGCAGGAGATTAAAGGGACAACAAAATTGATGGCTGATGATATTCATTCTCCTGTAGGACAAGTAGCGGTTAGTTTAGTACCCTATTTACGCGGTTGTGTGGAACAAAAGGAAGAAACATTGCTGGTGTTAGATGCACAGAGTATTGTAAATTATGCTAACTCTTGCAGTGATGACAGTAGCAGTCAGTAGGAGTAAAACGTAATGCTATAGCAGGTGACAGGTGAAAGGTGATAAAGTTGACACTTATTTAGCCTCTAACTTTTATGATGGCTAGGCTCCCTGAAGGCATCACTGTATGTTCTCACCTGTAAATCCTCAAAACTCTAATTGTGCATTGCTTTCTGCACTGCATAGGCTGTAATTAATCAAGTTTAGAAAGATTCAGTTTTTACTGATATTATTATATAGATTCAGGGGAATTCATTGATGTTTAATAAAACTGATACTACTCAAAGCGGTAATAATCAAAATCCAGCATCTGTACTGGCATCATCAAAAGTTAATGAAAATCAACGAGAAATTATCAATCAAGCTGAAGTTAAAGCTGTTGATGCTCATCAGAGAAATAATATAATTAGTTATTTGCAAAAATTTAAATTAAGTATAAAAGAAGTAATTTTTTCCTTAGCTATAGGTACGCTGCCAGTATTAGGAATTGCTGTAGTGACTTATAATTTTGGCAGCAAATTGATTAATCAGCAAATTATTAGCAATCAGGAAGCAAAAGTAATTAGCTTAAGTGACAACTTAAATCAGTTAATGTTGTCCAGAAAAGCAGACATAGAAATTATATCAAATTTACCATTTTTGACCAATGCTAAAATCAGTCAAGTTACTACTTTTGCGGAAAAACAAGCAGGATTAAATCGCTTTATTGCCACTTATAAAATTTATGACAATATAGCAGTTTTTGACCTAAATGGCAAAGTAATTTTTCAATCTAAAGATGGAAATGCTCGTCCACAAAAAAACCTGAAATATTTTCAAGACGTTATCCAAAACAATGCTCCGATAATTAGTCAGCCAGAAACATTACAAAATGGCAAAGTCGTGATATATATTGCTGCACCTGTGCAAGATATAGTGACTAGAAAAACTATTGCTATCGTGCGGACTCGGATACCCATAGAACTGTTGGTAGAGGAAATCAAAAATTATGTAGCCAATAGCGATGATTATTATTTGCTAGATGATTCAGGAAAATTTATTTTCAGTCTCAAGCCAGATTTATTAGGACAACAAGCTACGGTAATATATCCTGGTTTAGCTACACTAATAACCAGACACAATGGTGATGGATCTACAGCAGTGCAAACAATTAATCAACCATTACAATTAGTTAGTTATGTGCCATTAAAAAAAATTCCCAGTTTACCAGATTTAAACTTGCATTTAATTGTCGCTAAAGATTCAGCAATTGCTTTAGAGCCACAAAGAAAATTTTTGCTAGTAATTGCTAATATAACAACACTAACGGCATTATTAATGACATTGATTGCGGCTGGGTTAGTTAAGGGTATAGGAAAGCAAAATAACTCTGAATCTGCACGGTTAGAAACCCTGGCTGAGGATGAAATTAAAATGCCCCTGAGCCAGCCAAAAAATGATGAATCACTCCCTGTAGTTAAAGAATGGGAGCTTCAAGTTAATGGAGAATCTAACTATGAGCAGGAATGGCAGCAACAAAATACTCTACATTTGCAACTGCTGAAGTTAATCAACCAGATAGAAAATGCTGCTAAAGGAAATTTAACTATACAAGCTGATGTTATAGATGGGGAAGTTGGTAATATAGCCCATGTTTTTAACTCGATAGTAGAAAAACTCCGATACATTGTTACTCAAATCAAACAAACTACTCGTCAAGTTAATCATTCCCTGGATTCAAATCAAGATACTATCAATTACTTAGGAGAGCAAGCAATTACACAAGTTGAAAATATTAACTACACTTTAACAGCGGTGGAGCAAATGAGTAATGCTATACAGGTTTTAGCCACTGATTCTCAAGAAGTTGCTAATATTTACAATCATGCTCATGAGACTGCTACAAAAAGTGAAAAAGTAATGGATTTGACATTACAAAATCTCCACTCTTGGCAAGAAACTGTGGGTGAAACTGCTAAGAAAGTTAGGTATTTGGGAGAATCTTCTCAACAAATTTCCCGTGTGGTGTATTTGATGAACCAAATTGCTATGCAAACTAATTTGTTAGCAATTAATGCAGGAATTGAAGCGGCGCGTGCAGGAGAAGAAGGTCAAGGTTTTGCGGTTGTGGCTGAAGAAGTAGGGGAGTTAGCGGCTCGTAGTGCAGCAGCTACACAAGAAATTGAGCAAATTGTCGAGAAGATTAAACGAGATACCAATGAAGTTGTGCAAGCGATGGAGTTGGGAAATACTCAGGTAGTAGAAAGTAAACAAATTTTTACAGATGCCAAGCAGAGTTTAACAGATATTTTAGATGTTTCGCAGCAAATAGATACTTTGCTAAATTCAATTTCTGTTACTTCTGTTTCTCAGATAGAAATATCGCAAGTTATTCGCAAATTGATGCAAGATATTGCGGCTATTGCTCAACTTAATAGGGATTCTTATCATCAAATTTCTGAATCTTTACAAGCAACTTCTCAGATTTCTCAACAATTAAATAAGAATGTGGAAAGTTTTAAAATCAATTAAGAGGTTTGTGATTGGCTAGTAATGACTAACAAATAATGAGGACTGATGATATATGACTAATGATAAAGAACTGGAAATACAGATGCAGTTTCTAGAAGAGGCAACTGATTATTTGAATACTTTAGAAAGTATATTATTGGAAATAGATACAAGTAAACATATCGAATTAGATAAAATTAATGCTGCCATGCGATCTGCCCACTCTATTAAAGGTGGTGCGGCGATGATGGGGTTTAAAGTATTGAGTAATTTGGCTCACCGTTTAGAAGATTCTTTTAAGGTTTTAAAAACTCGGAAAAAGTCTTTAGAAATTGATACTCATTTGCAGAGTTTATTGTTATCTGGAGTTGATTGGCTACGACAAATTGTAGACTTATTATCAGAGAGGAAATCGCTAGATGATAAATGGTTAAAAACTTTTTGTTATCCAGTTTTTGATGAACTACATCAGCGTTTAGGTGATCCTTCTCCAGAAGATATTACCACCATGTTATCACCGGAAGATGGACAAGAAATTGTTCCTTTGCTGTTTGAAACAGAGGTGGAAGAATGTTTGCAACATTTAGAATCTTTGTTGGCAAATAGTGCAGCCACTGGTTTACAGTCAGAAGTAGAGGTCATGGCTTCTGATTTAGGTGGTTTGGGAGAAATGCTCCAGTTACCTGCTTTTGTCCAGCTTTGTGAATCAGTTACTCATCATTTAAAAAGTCAGCCTGAGCGTTGTGTGGAAATTGCTCAGTTAGCATTACAAGCATGGAGGCGATCGCAAGCTTTAGTTCTGACAAATCAACGGGATAGATTACCTAAAAAAATTAGTTTAGGTGAAGCAGTTGTTAGTCCTACTCTACCACAAGTTAATCTGCCTCCAATAACTCTAAATCGAGAAAATCCGCCAGTACCTGAAGCCGTAGTTTCTGATTTTGATGCTTCAGAAATAGAATTACCACCAGAAATTAATTCTATTGAGTTTCCTGAACAAAACATAGCATTTTCTCAAGAAACTCCTGTGATAGATTATAAATATATTGAACGCAAAGGCGAAATTGTTGGTATTGCTAAAGATAAGGAAATTCATGAAAATACAGTGCGAGTTCCTAGTAAACAATTAGAGGAAATAAATGATTTATTTGGGGAAATTATTATTCACCGCAATGGGTTAAATTCCCAATTAGAGAGATTACGTAAATTGGTGTTGGGACTGAGCCAAAGAGTGCAAATTCTTGACCAAGAACATCAAAAAGTGCGTTCTACTTATCAAAAATTTTTTCATCACCAACTTGCTTCTGAAGTATCCAAACTAGAGGAAAAGGTTACAGAGTCTGGAGAAACAGATTTAGAAATAAATTATTATCAAAAATTAAACCTGCTATCTCAAGATGTGATGGAAACTATTGTGCAGGTAGCAGAAGTCGCTAGTGATATTCAACTGAGTGTAGACGATACAGACCAAATTGCACGGAAGTTGAATAAAACTTCTAAGCAAGTGCAGAGAAAGTTAACTCAGGTGCGGATGCGTCCTTTATCAGATTTAGTAGAAAGATTTCCTAGAGCTATCCGTGATTTAAATGTTGAATATGGTAAAAATGTCCAGTTAAAAATTGAAGGTGGTAAAACATTAATTGAACGTAGCATTTTAGAGGCTTTAAATGAACCTTTAATGCACTTATTACGAAATGCTTTTGATCATGGAATTGAAGATCCTGCTACCCGTCACTCTCAAGGGAAACCCGAACAAGGACTGATTGAAATTAAAGGATATCATCGCGGCGATCGCACTATTATTGCTATCAGCGATGATGGTAGAGGTATTTCTCTAGAAAAAATCCGCCAACGCGCTCTCAATATGGGTTTGGATACAGCTTTAATAGCTGCTGCTAGTGAAGAGGAATTATTATCATTAATTTTTGAGCCTGGGTTTACCACCTCTGAAAAAGTGACGGCTTTATCTGGTCGTGGTGTGGGGATGGATGTAGTTCGTAATAATCTCCAATTAGTGCGGGGTGATATTAAAGTTGATACCCAGCCAGGAAGTGGTACAACTTTTACTTTATCAGTACCATTTACACTGTCTGTCGCACGAGTTTTGTTAGTAGAAAGTGACATAAGTGGCAGTTTACATCATCGCATGGTTTTGGCATTTCCTACAGATGTGATTGCGGAAATCTTTTTGCTAGAAACCGATCAGGTTTTCGCTATGGATGGAGGGGAATTTCTGAAATGGCAAGATACCATGCTACCTTTAATCCGACTTGGTAATTACTTTGATTTTAATTGTTCCCACTACAATAATTTAGAAATAGAAAGTTCTACAGGAATTAATGCCAGTAGTATCTTAATTATCAAAAATGATCCTCAACCTGTAGCTGTGCAAATAGACCGTTGCTGGGGTGAGCAAGAAGTAGCCATTCGTCAAGTTGAAGGAAAAATACCTTTACCTGATGGTTTTAGTAACTGTACAATGCTCGGTGATGGTCGGGTAGTTCCACTAGTAAATACTAATGAATTAGTTTCTTGGATTACCAATAATCAGCGTCCCCAGAGAATTAATAAATTAAGTAATAATTTGCCTACAACTAAATTAAAAACTGCTTTTCTCAAACCCCAAAAACCTAAACCCGTAGCTAGACATACTCACCAAAAAGGCATAATTCTAATTGTTGATGACTCCATTAATGTCCGGCGTTATTTAGCCTTAACTCTGGAAAAAGGAGGTTATCAGGTTGAACAAGCTAAAGATGGTCAAGATGCTTGGGAAAAACTAGAAAGTGGTTTAAAAGTGCAAGCTGTAATTTGTGATATTGAAATGCCCCGTCTTGATGGTTATAGCTTTTTAGAAAGGGTTAAATCTCATGATGGTTTAAAAAGTATTCCTGTTGCTATGTTGACTTCTCGTAGTAGTAATAAACATCGTCAACTAGCTATGCAATTAGGAGCGCGAGCTTATTTTTCTAAACCCTATAATGAACAAGATTTGTTGAGAACATTGGAAGATATTATTTTTAGAATAGCGGAAACAGGCTCTGTGAATAATTGAATAAACATCAGGAGGTCGGGATAATTGATAACTAATATAGCAATTCCTATTCAAGTGAGGTACAAGCAGTAATTAAACGCAGATAATTTTGTAATTCATTAGCATAGGAGTTGCTATAATTAAAAACTGATAACTGATAACTGATAACTGAATTAAGCAGGTTGTTCAGTTTTGGATTTCTCAGAACTAGATTCTTCTGTTGCCGGTGTCTCTTTCTTATTCTCCTGTTGTTGTTCAGTTGCTTGTTGAACTTGTTGCAGGTGAATGTTATTTACTTGATTAATAAACAATTCTACTGCTTGACTTACTCTTTGTTGTTGTTCAGCTTCTCCAGAAACATCATAACAACGGTAAGCTGGTGTAATTCCTAAGATAAATTTTTCTTGTTCTGCTTCTAATAATTCAACTGTTGTGTTAGCTGCGACCCAATTTTTTTGAAAAGGGAATGAGGTAACAATACTAGCAACTATAGAAGCAAGCGCCGGACAAATTACTGGTAGCCACTTCAGCCAAGCTTGTCCTGCTTCTAATTTATCTACCAATACTAAAATTGGTGTGACACCAGATAAAATCACAGTAGAAATTTGCAAGACGTAGTAAAGATTTCTGGCCCAATTTCTCGTGCTTTTGTAATCATTAATCAAATCTTGGCAATACTCTAAAGCTTTAGTTCTAGCTGGAACGATTGTATTGTTTTCCAATGGATTACTATTTTTTAATAATGCGGTATAGAGTTCAGCTTTCTTTTGTAATTCAGCCTGTTGTGCTTCCTTACGAGCATTATTAACTGAGTTTCTGTTGAGTAAGAACAAAAAAATAGCAACAGCTAAAGCACCAACTCCAGCTATTACATATTGTTGATTACTGGAATCGAAATAAATGATGATGGCAGCACTAATAAAAATCGCTGCTAATAGATAATCAATCAGCTTTAAGAACAACAACATTTTTCACCTGGCAAAAAAATAGATGAAACATCACAGGCAATTTATTCCTCAATAAAAAATTGAGCAATCAGCCGGAAAAAATAGATTTCTACAAACAATTCATTATGTTACACTAAAGTAGCATTCAATACAAGTTTGTCAAGCTAATAATTCACAAAAATACAGTTCTGAAAATGCCAGCATCCAGAGTTAATCTGAGGAAGATGAGAAAGTTAAAATTTACTTAAATTTATTGAGTATTGCTAAAAATTCTAGTTGGTTGGCAAAAATTAATGTATGTGCCTTCAGCCATCCTCTAAAGTCCCCAATTTATTGAACGGGGATAATTCAGATGGTTAAGGTGCAAAGCTGTAAATAAGCCTGTAAAGCCACCACCAATAATTACAGTTTGATAAATGTAGTTATTGATCACGTTTTTAAACAGTGATGAAGAAAACAATTAAGATAATACTGAGAGTCAAAGCAAAAATTAAAGCATATTCAAATCTACGACTAAAAAATCCGATTATGGCAATTAAGCTCACTAATAAAATAGCGATACCAATATATTGTTCTTTCTGCCAACTTTTAGCAATTAATGAATCATAAGTTTGAGGATTTTCTTCTTTAATGTTGTTAGGTTTTATTGGTAAGTATTGATATGAATTTAATTCACGCGGAGAGAAGTCTGAACGGCGGCTTGTCGTAGACATCAGAATTGTTGTAGATAAATGTTGTGTTCTAACTTCAGCGATAAAATCAGCGAATAGTTGAGTTTGGCTAATTTTTAGCAATTAAATCAGTGAACAGTTATCAAGGTGTATGGTGGGATATTTAAACTCAAGTATTTTACTGCTAAGTAAGTCGGTTTGAAAAAACAGAGGTATATAACAAAATGTAAACTTACTAAAAGTCTTTTCCCTCTTGCCTTTTGCCTTTTGCCTTTTGCCTCTTGCCTTGTCATAACGACAATTTTCAACGCCAACCTACTTAATTGAATAACTGTTAAAGAATATTGTTATTTGTTTTAGCTCAGAAATGTTCTGTCCGTAGATTGAAATTAAAGAATGAAGGTAAAAATTATAAGTCTCTAGATAGAACTTGTGTTTATTCCATTAGCTAGAAGCCTTTATAAAACTAACTCTCTAAATTAAACCCAAGCCAAGCAATTTTTAGGTAAATGAAACACATAAATAATATTTCCACACCAGTAAAGATATTTCATTTAACATCTTGACAATGTGGTCTATTTAAATGCAAAACCCTGTATCCACCAATTTAATCTCCATCAATCTCAAGTTTTTGCTAAATAACCTTGATTATTATCTCCTAAAAACCATGACCACCCAAGAACAGCTATATCAATGGCAAGAACTGGCACAACAGTTGCGTATAGATAGTATTCGCTCTACAACAGTCGCTGGTTCTGGCCATCCCACTTCTTCTATGTCTCCGGCTGATTTGATGGCGGTTTTATTATCTAAATATCTGCGCTACGATTTCGATCATCCAGATAATCCTAATAACGATCGCTTTATTCTTTCCAAAGGACACGCTGCACCTTTGTTATATTCTATGTATAAAGCGGCGGGAGTTATTTCTGACCAAGAATTACTATCACTACGGAAGTTTGGTAGTCGGTTAGAAGGCCATCCCACACCAATTTTACCTTGGGTTGATGTAGCGACAGGTTCGTTAGGACAAGGTTTACCTGTGGCGGTGGGTATTGCTTTGGCTGGTAAATATTTAGACCAATTACCTTACAACGTTTGGGTATTATTGGGGGATAGTGAAACGGCTGAAGGTTCGGTTTGGGAAGCTTTTGACCATGCTTCTCACTATACTTTAGATAATTTAATTGCCATTATTGATGTCAATCGCCTTGGTCAACGTGGTCAAACTGAATTAGGCTGGAATACACAAGCTTATGCTAACCGGGCTAAGGCTTTTGGTTGGCAAGCAATAGAAATTGATGGTCATAATTTTACAGAGATTGACCAAGCTTTGAGTGCGGCTGTGGCTGTAAATGACCGTCCGACAGTGATTATTGCCCGTACTAAAAAAGGTAAAGGAGTAGCATCTTTAGAAGATTTAGGTGGTTGGCACGGTAAGGCACTGAAAGCAGAACAGGAAGAACAAGCTATTACTGAACTGGGTGGAGAACGCCACATTAGCATTGCTGTAGATAAACCGGAAGAACAAAGCCAACCCGCTGCACTAGGTGTACCTCAACCTCTCCAACTGCCCACCTATCAAAAAGGTAAGAAAGTCGCTACCCGTCGCGCTTACGGTGATGCTTTATTAGCTTTGGGAACATCAAAACCGGATATCATTGCCCTTGATGCTGAAGTTAGCAATTCCACCTATGCGGAAGATTTCGCTGAAGCCTTTCCCGAACGCTACTTTGAGATGTACATTGCTGAACAGCAAATGATCGCCGCCGCAGTTGGTTTACAGGTTCGACAATACAAACCCTTTGCTTCCAGCTTTGCAGCTTTTTTGACTCGTGGTTATGACTTTATTCGCATGGCTGCGGTATCGCGTGCCAACATTAACTTAGTTGGTTCTCATGCGGGTGTCTCCATCGGTCAAGATGGCGCTTCTCAAATGGGACTAGAAGATTTAGCTTCTTTTCGTGCTGTCTGGAATAGCACTGTATTGTATCCTAGTGATGCCAATCAGACTGCGAAACTGGTAGCACAGATGAGCGATTTACTTGGTATCGTTTACCTCCGCACCACCAGAGAAAGTACACCTGTAATTTATGGTAGTGAAGAAAAATTTCCCATTGGTGGCAGTAAAGTTATACACCGTTCCCAGCGAGATGAAGCTACAGTTATTGCCGCAGGAATTACTTTACATGAAGCCTTGAAAGCTTACGACAGATTGAAAAATGAAGGAATCACAGTCCGGGTCATTGATGCCTATTCCGTTAAACCCATTGATGTACAAACACTACATCAAGCAGCAAAAGATACCAACGGTAAGTTAATAGTTGTAGAAGATCATTGGTTAGAAGGAGGGTTAGGTGATGCTGTCTTAGATGCCTTTGCTGGTAATAGTACCACCCCCGCCTATACAGGTTCGCCATTACAAATTATGAAACTTGCAGTGCGAGATATGCCCACTTCCGGTACACCAGAAGAACTACTTCATGCTGCGAAAATTGATGCTGATGCCATTGTGGAAGCAGTAAAATCCCAAGTCAGACAACTGGTAGGAGTATCTAAAAATTGAAAGAAGCAGGGGAAAATCAAACATCCCCTGTCAAATTTATAGACAAACTTTTACTAAAGTGCTGGTAAAATTGGGATAAGAAATAGCCGCAGCCTCAGCACGGTGAATAGTCGTAGTACCACTAGCATTGAGAGCAGCGATCGCTAAACTCATACCTATACGATGATCTGTATGGCTGTCTACCTCAGCACCCACTAAAGGAGTACCACCAGTAATTTCCATCCCATCAGGTAATTCTGTCACTTTTGCACCCATTTGATTGAGTTGTTGCGCCATCACGGTAATGCGATCGCTCTCTTTCACTCGCAATTCTGCCGCATCTCTAATAATGGTAGTACCTTGGGCAAAAGTCGCAGCTACAGCCAAAATGGGAATTTCATCAATTAATCTCGGTATAATATCCCCAGCAATGGTACAGCTTTTTAACTGACTAGAACGCACCCGCAAGTCTGCAACAGGTTCTCCAGCAACTTCCCGCTGGTTTTGCAGTTCAATATCTGCTCCCATCATAGACAAAGCTTCTAAAATTCCCGTGCGGGTAGGATTCACACCCACATTTTCCACCACTAAATCAGAACCGGGAACAATAGATCCAGCAACTAACCAAAAGGCCGCAGAACTGATATCACCAGGAACAACGACTTTTTGACCATACAATTTCGCGTTCCCTGTCACAGTTACGCTGTTAGTTTCCGGGTCTATACTTAATTCTGCCCCAAAAGCCCGTAACATTCTTTCACTGTGATCTCGTGACAAAGCAGGTTCGGTGACAGTAGTTTTCCCTTCTGTGTTTAAACCAGCCAGCAAAATACAGGATTTCACTTGTGCCGAAGCAATGGGTGAATGATAATGAATTGGTTTGAGTGCCTGTCCTTGAATCGCTAAGGGTGCTAAAGAGTTACCTTTGCGTCCCCAAATTTCTGCGGCCATTTGTTGCAAAGGTTTGACAACACGGGACATAGGGCGCGATCGCAAAGAATCATCACCTGTAACCGTAAAAAATCGTCCTGGATGGGAAGCTAACAAACCTAACATCAAGCGGATGGTTGTACCGGAGTTGCCAGCGTTCAACACATCCACAGGTTCTTGAAAATTTCCCAAACCAATACCTTTCACCCGCACCAACTCTGTATTTAATTCCGAAATTTCCGCACCTAGCGCCCGGAAACAATTAGCAGTGCTGCGGGGATCTTCACCTAAAAGCAGTCCTTGAATTTCAGTTTCACCTTCAGCGATCGCACCTAACATTAAAGCCCGATGGGAAATTGATTTATCCCCAGGAATCTGGATGCGACCCTGTAGAGACAGTCCAGCGGCAGGTCGCTGAATAATTAAGTTCTGAGAAGTGTTTTCTTGAGTTTCTAAATTTATAACAGCAGCCGACATTAGGATACACTGGCTTGGGAATAGGTTGGAAATTTTGCAGTGACTTTTTTATGCTGCCACTGGTCAATTCCACCCTAGTATCCTATCGCTTTTCGTTATCTTATAGTTAACTAGTATAAGATTACTCATTATTATTTTTATTTGCTATTATCCAAATCCTGAAAAAATATTCACAAGTTGGATTCATGCACCTGTTAACGGTAGAAAAAACATCATTTTTGTCGTTTAGTCTGAAAAACCAGCGATTGGCATCCTGATTTGTCTATATTAACAGAACTGTAGATTCAGTTAATATGAAGCAGGTTTTACTATTTATTTGTTTCAACTCATTTCCTAGATACCCTATTGTTCATTTGATTTGATTTAACCGCTCCTCACACTCATTGCTCCCATGCTTACTCACCACCGCAAACCTGTTTGTTTATCTATTATTTCCACCGACTTGCCAGTATGGTCTGTGCTAGAAACTGCCGGCACTCTGTATCAAAAAGATACTGACAGATTTCATTTACTATTGACCGCACCACCTCTAATCAGTTGTGAAATAGGAAGTTCCATGAGTTCTGAAGATTCCTCTTCTCAATGCATAAACAAAGCTGATATTCCTGGCAGTCCTAGAGTATTGTGGTTGGAGATTTCTCCTTATCGAATAATTATGACTATGCAAGGTAATAGTCAGGTTAGTTACCGTCATTTCTGGGAACAAGGCGTTTATGGCATTAGTCGTTATTGGTTGCCCACTGAGTCATTACAAGCACACAAGCCAATTCGTTTACGTAATTTTACAAATAGCTTAAACCTCAGTGGACAAAGTTTACCAGAACATTTGCGGCTTGAGTATGAATTGTGGTCAGAAAAAGTCCAATTGGGACGCTATATCCTCAATTTGGAAATTCACCACTGATAATTTTCAGTTATCAGGTTTCAATTGTCAATTATCAATTGTCAATTATCAACTGTCAATTGTCCCTTTTCACTGATAATTAGGTTCGTTGCCTGGTTTCCATTTGATATTACAACCCACACTCGGTTTCTGTTCACTTGTGACTGGTTGATCTGCCAAAACGGCTTCAATAGCTGCCCGTAAATCTGCACCTGTTACTGGTTTTTTATTACTAGGACGGCTATCATCTAATTGTCCGCGATAAACTAGTTTTCTTTGGTGATCAAATAGAAAAAAATCTGGTGTGCAAGCTGCTGTGTAAGCTTTTGCTGTTGCTTGGGTTTCGTCATAGCACAAGGGGAAATTAAATCCCAATTCAATGGACATTTCTTTCAATGATTCCGGGGCATCATTGGGGTAATTTTGAGCATCGTTGGCACTAATACCAACTATTCCTAAATCAGTGTTGAAGTAATCTTTTCCTAATTGTGCTAATTCTGTTTGAATATGCTTGACAAATGGACAATGCCGACAAATAAACATAAATAACAGGGCTTTTTTATCAGCAAAAGCATCCAGTGAAATTATCTCTCCAGATACTACTTCTGGTAGATGAAAATCTGGTGCTTTAGTCCCTATTGGTAACATTGTTGAAGCAGTTAAAACCATATATTTCTCATCTTTTATTGCTTACAACATATCATAAAATTTTCGCAAAATTATCAAAATTAAAGACGGGAATTTTCCCGTCTCTCTGGTTTGTTAATTGTTATATCACTAAGTTTTTACTTATTTTTATAGACTTTTCAAAAGACCTAAAACACCGTGTCCTGTGAAGACTTCTAATGCTATCAGTGAAATAAAACCAATCATTGCTAACCGACCATTGAGCAATTCTGCATAAACAGTAAATCCTGTGCGATCGCCTTGTTCGTCTACATACACTTTAGGTTCAATAGCAAAGTTATTTAGTTTACCTTGGTCATCAATTATAGCAGTATTTGTACGCATTGTTTTATCTTTCGCTTTTTTTATTTATGTAAAGAACTGTAACAAGAAAATTAATATTTGTAAAGTATTTTTGATCCAATGGATGATTTAGATTTTCAGGATGATGCGATCGCGTCCCTGGTGCTTGGCTTCATAAAGTGCCTGATCTGCTGTATTTACAAGCTTTTCAGGTTGAATTTCTAAACTGGGAATACAGCTGGCAACACCAATACTTAGAGTTACATGATCAGCTACCAGTGATTTTTCATGAGGAATCTTCAGATGGTGGATTTGTTTACGAATCGAGTTCGCAACATGAATTGCTCCCTCAGCGGTAGTATCAGAAAGTAGAATTGCAAACTCTTCTCCACCATATCGAGCTACTAAATCACTAGCACGTTGCACATTATTACTAAGAACATTAGCGATTTTAATCAAACAATTATCTCCACTAGGATGACCATAAGTATCATTGTAAGCTTTAAAATAGTCAGCATCACATAAAATCAGAGAGAGTGGTTGTTGATTGCGAGTACAACGTTGCCATTCTCGGAGTAATACTTCATCAAAACAACGACGATTAGCAATTTGAGTTAGTCCATCTAACCGGAGTTGTTGTTGTAATTGCAGTTCTAGCTGTTTACGGTCGCTAATTTCCATCACCACAATTCCCAATCGAAAAGGAATATTATGAGTATCAAAAATGGGGAAATAAGAAGCTAACCAAGTTCTATAAATGCCTAATGGATAGTGAATAGAAATACTGATTTCTTGATTCAATAATGGTTTTCCTGTAGTGATTACCTGTCGGCAATGATTTTCAACTTCCGAACCTAGAAGTGGTAATATCTCTTTAATTCTTTTACCCAAATGTTCAGAAACGGATTTGCCATTTATCTCTGCGAGTATTTCATTAACTCGGACATATTTTAATTCCTGGTCAATGATACACATACCAATAGAAGCCGATGAAAAAAACGCATCTAGTTGTGCTTCGCTCTTTCGCAATGCTTGTGTTTGTTCTCTAACTTGTGATTCAAGATTAGCTAATGTTTGTTGGAGAGATAACTGCGCTGCTTTTCGTTCATCAATCACAGCAGAAAGTACAAGAGAAGTGAGTGAAAAAACAGATGTAAATGATTGTAAAATTATCAGTGATTCATGGGGTGAATTTTGAATAAAAATTCCCTGTCCTTTAGCGGTGGCAAATATGGCAAACAAACTCACCATACTCACCAATAAACTTGAGAAAAATTTACCTAGTCGTAATACAGTGGCTATGAGGATAGGTAGCAGTAAATATTCTAAGTGCCATGCTTTGATAAAACTTAACCAAGCAATAACTAACATTAAGCCAATAGTTAGGAATATCTCTATCAGTTGATAGCGATAATTTCGCCAATTAAAGTTAGGAATTAATAGTAAAGTCGGTGTAAATGTTAAATGAGCCAAGGCACTAGCCAACCACCAATGTAGCCAGCAAACTCCATAACTGCTCCAAGGTATTGTTCCTATCAAGGAAGATGCTGTGATCCCAAAAGTGGCTGATATAGTTGGAGAAAAAATCGCTACAATAATGAAGATATAAACTGTACTGACATGATTAAATATAGTCGGATAAGGAGAAAATTTGTTGAATAAATATTTAGCTGTAAAGGGTTGCAGACAATTACCAGATGCACAAATTAGATGCAAGAAAATGATATTTAAAATTGATAAGGGTGGCTGTAGCTCCAATAAAATTTCATATAAACCAATTACTGAACCGATAATAATTCCTGGCAAGATCTGATTACCAAACAAAAATATAGATGCTAAGGTCAGACTAGAAGGAAACCATACAGAACTAACTTGACCAGGTAACGAGGCAAATTCTACACTTAATTTAACCCCTATACTGTAAGCAATTATTATTATTAAGTTAATGATTATTGGTCTGAAAAAAGTAGGAAATAACCAATTTTTTAATTTAATTATTGGCATAGGTTATTTTCATAAAAACTTATGACCTAGATAATAAAACTTCTATGAAAGAGGGATAAATGGTTATTTCCACTCTTGATGGAGTAAATTATAGCACATAGCAATTTATTTGTATGTTAATCTAATATAAACCTTCAAGTTGAGTACGCATTTAATCATCTTAACTAACAAGTCAATTAGAGTAAATGCTGTATCCCTAACCTGATAATGATGGGATGAAGATAAAATTTAATGTGCAGATAAAAGTTAAGTTTTGTAACGAGGGAAATCTTGAATTTGCACAGTAATGGTAATTTAGTAAAATTTGACTTTTAGCCAATGATGACACAAACAGGTCAAGTAACTCAATTTGGGTACACAGCCCAGCATAAGCCGAATCAGTTGATTTATGGAAATGGGCAAACAGCAGTAATTACAGGATGGACAGTAAAGCAAGCGATCGCTAAACACTTACAACCCTCAGATTACTCTGTCATTGGTCAGTTGTACTCTCCCACTAGAGGGATAAATTTACTCATCCGTAATTTGTTATTGAATCCCCATGTTCGTTATTTAGTAATTCTCAACGCTACCAAAGAAGACAAAAACGCAGGTGCTTCTCAATGCTTGCTGGACTTTTTTCGCAATGGTGTAGAAGAAAGTGTAAGTGATACTGGGCGCAAATCTTGGGTAGTTCGTTCTCCCATACCTGGATATATTGATATTGATATTGATATTAATTCCCTAGAAAAACTCAGAAATTCCATAGAAGTTCAAGAAGCTAAATCCATTACTGAAGCAGTTGATATAATTAAATATTACGCCCAAAAAGAACTAATTGAGCCTTGGGGAATGCCATTAGAATTTCCCATGTCTACCGTTGAACCTACAATTTTACCTGGCTCACTTTATGGACACAGAATAGAAGGTAAAACCATTGCTGAAACTTGGGTAAAAATCATTCATCGCATCAAAACCACAGGCACAATTAGACCAACAGGCTATGATGGCAAATGGCAAGAATTAATAGATTTAATGGCAGTTGTCACCGATGAACCAGAGGATTTTTATTTTCCTGAACCAAATTATTTACCAATTGATAGAAGCTTTTTAGAGGAATATATTTCGCAGATTTTAGATGATTCACCCTATCGAGAAGGAGTGAAATATACTTATGGTCAGCGGTTGCGTTCTTGGTTTGGAAAAGATCAAATTCAACAGGTGATTGATAAATTAATTGGAGAAATTGATGCTGCTAGTGCCGTCATGACTTTATGGGATGTGAAAGATCATGAAAAAGGTGGTAGCCCTTGTTTAAATCATATTTGGTTGAGAGTTGTTGATAATGAATTATCATTAACTGCGACTCTCAGAAGTAATGATATGTTTGCTGCTTGGCCTGCAAATGCGATGGGTTTAAGGGCTTTGCAAAAACATATTAGAGATGAAATTGCTCAACGTTCTGAATATGATTTGAAAATGGGACCCTTAATAACTCTAAGTCAGTCGGCTCATATATATGATGATACTTGGAGTAATGCAGAACAACTGATTCAACAACAATATGCTGCTATTTGCAGAAAATTAGATTATGCTGACCCCGCAGGAAACTTTTTAATTGAAATTGCAGATGGTCAAATAGTTGTCACACATACAACTCCCGGTAGTGGAGAGATTGTAGGTTGTTACTCTGGTAAAAACGCTTTGAAATTAATCAGAGAAATTTGTGCTGCTTCACCTGCAATACGTCCAGATCATGCTGCATATTTAGGTATAGAATTGCAAAAAGCCGCCGACTGTATTAAAATTGACAAGCTTTATGTTCAAGATCAGTAACCGCTAACCAGCAACCATTCCCAAAATGGTTGTAGAAAATCCTCATTTTTTCTAAAGCTCAGGGAGTATTTCATGTCTGTTTTGAGTTATCAGGATATTATTAGGGAGCTTGGTAAAGGTATATATTTTCATCCTCTTAAACCAGGTAGTATTAAAGATTGCGATTTATGTCTAACTGCGGGTGAGTGTGCTTATTCACTTGTACTAGAACAACGCTTGATTATTCATACAGAAAAAAACCAGCAAGGAGAGGAACAGAAATATTTCGACATCCCAAAAAATGATACAGCTTTAGTATGGACTAGCGAAGCAGTCTGGCTCAGTAATAAATTTCGCGGACCGCTTTATTCTGTCGTTAAACAAGTATCAGACGGTTTAGGACACATTGGAACAAGAGTAAATCCTGAGTGGTCTAGTGTTCTGTGCATAGCACTTCATAATGTTTCAGATAAACCAGTTAGAATTTACGTGAACGATGTTGAAAATCCAATCGCCCATTTGGCTATTGAAAAATTAAGTTCCAAGTGTTCCAATCCATCAAAGAACCATAAACATGAACACACTCCTGGAAGACTTGATGTTCTTCGTGGACGACCTAATAATCAAGAAATAAATGACTACTTTAATGCACCAGAAAATGGTTGGATGACAAATAATAAAACAGATAGGCTAAAACAACTGATGGTCGAATCAGATGAGTATAAAAAACTTAAAAAAAGTGTAAAAGACACATTACTAGGTTTTCTCGGTTCAGATCAACAGACTCGATGGACAGCATTGGGAGTTATTATTTCATTGATTGCTTTATTGATTGCTGTATTCAAACCTTCTGATTCGTCTAATCTAAATCCAAGCAAAGATACTACTCCCCAGACACAAGCAAATCCAAATAAAACAGTAGCTCCAAGCTCAACTAAATAGTACACTTTATTTTCCTTGCACAAGATATTTATATTCAAAGCTCATCTTTTCGTGAGAAAATTAACCTTCGGTTATTCAACACCGAAAAGAATATAACTTGTAAAGCAAGCTAACTAATAAAAATGTACAAAATATATGTGTCTGGTGCTTTAACTGATGTAGAAAATCCAATAGAAACTAAAGCACTTTACGAAAAAATAGGCTCGGTTTGTGAAGAAGTAGGTCTTCAAGCTTATGTACCGCACTTACACACTGATCCGGTAAATAATCCTGATATTACTCCCCGTGAGGTTTTCGATCAAGATAAGCATCAGGTCAGCATATCAGACTTGGTTATTGCTTACCTTGGTTCGCTTTCTTTCGGTGTAGGAATGGAGTTAGCTTATGCAGAGAACAACAAAATTCCTATCATTCTTTTGTACGAAACAGGTAAACGGATATCAAGATTTCCTCGCGGTATTCCTACTGTGATTGCTGAAATTCAGTTTAATAACGGTGAAGATGCTTTAAATCAGTTAAAAAATGTTTTATTAAATTGGAAAAATAGCATTTAATATTTTGATTGTCAGCAAAACAGTATAGTTAATTTTGAAATTAAAACACCATGCAAGATTTTTGCTCATCTGAAGAATACCAGCAAAGGCCAACTTGGGATGAATACTTCCTCATGTTGGCTAAACTAGCAGCAACAAGATCAACTTGTCTCGCTTTTCCAGTAGGTGCTGTAATTGTTAAAAATAAGCAAGTCGTAGCCACAGGTTACAATGGTTCACCATCTGGTTCAGCCCATTGCACCACTCAAGGATATTGTTATCCAGGTTTAACTAGTTGTGATGCTAGTAAGACCTTACCCTCAAGGGCTGTACACGCGGAAGCCAATGCGATCGCTCAAGCTGCAAAATATGGTATATCTACAGATGGCGCTAGTATCTACGTAACGTTAGAGCCTTGTTTATCTTGTTTAAAGTTAATCATCTCCGCTGGCATCAAAGAAGTATTTTATGAAACTTCTTTTAATAGTGGAGAAAAAGCCTTGGTACGAGACTCCTTTCTCAAAGAAGGTTTGGTAACAATACATCAAGTGCAGCTTTCAGAAGTTATAGCTGCTAAAGCAGCAGCATCACTACTAGGTTCTACTTCTATCAGCACCTGAGAGATATTGAATTAAAACGAGCGCGGCAGGGTTCGAACCTGCGGCCGATTGCTTAGAAGGCAATTGCTCTATCCACTGAGCTACGCGCCCAAGACCAAATCACTGGCTCTTCAGAAAGCCATCATACACCATTATATCTGTTTTTGCTAGTAACAAGCAAAATAAAATTGAAAACTTCCGAACATCAAGACTAAATTTCCTACACATTGGTCACTCGATGTAAACTAAAAACTAACAAAATGGGATATTTCCGATATATTGTGATGTCAAGGGGAAATTTGTCCATGCAGACTAAATGCCCATTCAGGCGTATGCTGGTAAAGAATTTGGCAAATGCCTAATTTTACCCCACCATAATATAAATAATTATACTTTTGGCAATGATGCCCAAGTCCATGACATACCCCCCATCAAAACCGCCCCTGTGAGGAGTTAGTTGCTAGTGCCATGTTTATTCTTAAACGCCAGGATGTTGAAATATCAACTATTCAGCACCCAACGCGGGATCAGCAGGTGCCGATCCTCCATTATCAGGGGCAAACCTTTCGCCTGATAAGTGTTTTCAAAGCCAGTCAAGAGGTTGAAGCTAGATCATTGTGGAGGTCTTTAACTGACAACCGTGGTAAAGCCTGTGTTTTGCTAGAAGAACCAGAGCGTTATAGCGTCTGGGGTAAAATCCGTTTGGAACAGCTAGATAGTGACACAGGTAGCCATAGCAATACGGAAATTTTGACCTTAGCTGGTATTTTGCTGCTGCAAGCCGTTTATCTAGATATTGAAGAATTATTAGGCAATCGTCAAGCTGGTTTATTTGAAAAAGATATAACGGGAATATTACAGCAAAAGCAATTTCCCCAATCTGAGTTAGTAAAATCTTTCCTCACTGTTGAGCCTTCACAAATGCCTAAACTGCCTACTTGGCAAGAAACTCATGTCATTATTCTCCTGGAAGAACTGCATCGACTAGGAAAAACATATTTTGGTGATACCAACTTTGCCCGTCAATTAGAGGATAGATTACAAGATATGCCAGAAGAAGAACGATTAGTATTTATCGGTTGGCTAAGTCAATCTCCACTCAGTAAACTTTGGCAGTAGCATGGATATTATTTGCTCACAAACCGTCCCTTGGCACTAATTTTTACTGTGATCAGTAGAAGGCAAGAGGCAGGAGACTCCAAGGCAGAAGCAAAAAGCCTTTTCCTGGGTGGTTTTTCTGGTTGATATTTTACATCTAATTTGTGTCTATCTACTTATTTGCTGCCCTGTCTGGTGAGCAGCTACTTGAGACACAATCAATTTCGCCAAAAATGTTGCCAAAGTGCATTTACCTAGTTGAAACCTATGAGTAAATCTTACGACAATTCATACCGTTCAAAGCCCATTCTCTCTACTCCAAACATCATCTTGCTTGGTATTAGCTGGGCTGTGTTAGCACTGTTATACTTTTTGTTGTTTAGCGCCAAAATCCCTGGCCCAAATAACACAGAAATCCGTGGTGATTGGTACGTCCTAGGGACAAATATTTTTGAAGCACTCGCTTACTTGGGTGCAGGTGTATTATGCTTAAGAAACTGGCGGAGTAATCAAATTGTCAGTAGTCAGAAGGTTTGGCTCTTGATCGGCTTAGGTATGATAGCTTATTGCATTGGAGGCATATTTTTTGGCTATACAGAAGTAGTGTTAAAGCAAGATCCAGAAGTGTCTCTAGGCGATGTGTTTTTTGTACTGAATTATTTGTTGTTGGGAGCAGGTATGGCGTTAGCTTTATTCTCCCGGCGCATCAATTTGGAAAAATGGCAGTGGCTGATTGTCGCCTCAATTGGTGTGTTAGGCAGTTTTATCGCCTGGTGGATTTCTCAGACAGATAAAGGCCCTTCAGCAGACCTTCCTGCCATCTATCAGCAAATAGCTTTTGTTTTGAATTGGTTTTACATAGTTAGTGACGTGCTTCTGTTAATTATCGCTACAATCATGCTGCTGGCTTTTTGGGGAGGAAAAGTTTCCCTATCCTGGCGAATGATTGCAGCGGCGGCATTTTCGCTATACATTGCAGATATGTGGTTTAAATACGCCACTAATTATCTTCCAGATTATCAAAGTGGAGACATACTAGAAGTGTTCTGGGTGTTTAGCGGAGTGTTATTTGGGATGGGCGCTGCTTTAGAATACGAAGCATCATTGAGCCTTAAGCGGCGTACAAGTGGACGCAAACGAACTTAGTAAATTTTGGTGTCTACCGTGAGAAAATTAACAGAATCTGACAAACAAGAAATTCTCAAGCTATATAGAGAGACTGCCGAAACCACCTCGACTTTGGCAGAACGCTATGGAGTTAGCAACTCAACAATTAGCCGACTACTCAAGAGTACCTTACCAGAAGAAGATTACGAATATCTCGTTTCTTTAAAACGCGCTGCTAGAACCCCTGAAGGCAGAGCGCAGGTAAGTTATGAGCAGTTACCTCTGTTGAGTCAACCAGCAATAGAAACAGCACCTGTAAGCAGCGAAAAACCCCGCTTAGAGTTGCTGCATATTGAGCCAGACAAACCAGTCATAGAAGCAGAAGTATCGAATTCTGAGTCAATTCCACCGCCAATCCCGGCGATTAGACGGGTGAAAACGCGCTCCTCAGCTACGGAAAAACCAATTACGGAAAAACCCAAACTACCAACAGTTAAGGAAATAGAAATCGTCAGACATAGACCGACGGAACTTCCCAGCATCCCCAGAACAATCTTAGAGGATGAAGAACCAGAGGTAAACGTCATTGCGGGTATGTTCGACGATGACCTGCTGGATGAGTCCGATGATTTAGATGATTTAGATGATGATTTGTATGAAGATGAGGAAGACTTTGAAGACGAAGACTTTGAGGAGGCAAAACCCTTAGTCACAAGACGTAGACCAGGGGAAGGAGCAGTTCAAGTTTTACCGTTGTCAGTGGCACCTTTGCCGAAAACTTGCTATTTGGTCATTGACCGTTCTGCGGAATTAATTACCAGACCACTCAAGGATTTCGGTGATTTAGGTCAAATTCCGACCATTGAAACTCAACAGAGAACTCTGCCAGTATTTGATAATCATCGAGTTGCCAAACGCTTCTCTACTAAACGCGATCGCGTGATTAAAGTTCCTGACAGTAGAATGCTGCATAAAGCTAGTACCCATCTGCAAGCTAAAGGTATCACCCGACTGTTAATTGATGGCCAGGTTTACTCCCTGTCTCTGGTTTAGCAACAATGCAGCAACCAACGGGTTATGGTGTGGTATTGGTGACAGTTGGTTCACAGCAGGAAGCTCAAGCAATTGCTCAAGCTGTTGTTGAAGCTCAACTCGTAGCCGCTGTCAGTCTATCACCTATCCAATCCATCTACAGATGGCAAGGAGAAATCCACAACAAGCATGAATGGCAGTTGGTCATGAAAACAAATTTGGCTCTATTTCCCACCCTAGAAGCCAAAATTAGAGAAATGCATTCCTATCAACTGCCAGAAATCATTGCTTTACCCATTCTCCTCTCCAGTCCTGCCTACCAACAATGGATTAATGAACAGGTGCAAATAGAATAGTCTGCTATTAGGCATAGCAACCAGTTGTCACCTACACCCCTAAAACCTTGATGAGAGTGTCATAGCCAAACGACTGGCCAAGTCTATAATTTCTGATTTGCGGGCAATTTGCTCAACCCATGCGGTGGGAATATTTTCCACACCGTAATAAATTCCCGCTAACCCACCAGTCACAGCCGCAGTAGTATCCGTATCTGCGCCTAAGTTGACAGCTGTGAGTACAGCTTGGGCATAAGATGAACTATTTAACAAACACCATAAAGATGCTTCCAGGGTGTCAATCACATAACCGCCAGAGTTAATCTCTTCGATGGATACTCCGGCAATTTCCCCACTCAAAACCCTGTCAAAATGGGGTTTTTCTAGGAGATATTCACCACCAGAATAAAGGGATTGAATCTTGTCCAAGCCTTGTAAATAAGCGGCTTTGGGTTCAAGCCCTGCCAATAATTCCACAGCAATACTAATGTAAATGCCACAAGCCATTTGGGAACGAAGATGAGCGTGAGTAATGCAAGAAACTTGATGCACTCTTTCTATTAATTCCTGAAAAGTCCAAGTTGAATAACAATAAGCCATTGGCAAAATTCTCATCAAAGAACCATTGCCATTACTATTTTCACTAGTACCACCTGCTTTTAGAGGTGATGCTCCTTGCTGCCAATTAACAAGTGCCAGAAATGTGGTATTGCCAATATCAAAGACTTCACCATGAGCAGCCCAGTAACCTTCTTTGTACCAACGCCAGAAAGACTTAGCGATCGCATCTAGGGAAAAACCATCACACAGACATTCTGCTAAACACAAAGTGAGTGAACTATCATCTGACCAAGTTCCGGGTGGTTGATTCCATGTGCCATAACCTAACATTGAAGAGACTGGGTATTTTAGGCGTTCAGTACGGCTGGTAAACTCCACAGGCACACCCAAGGCATCACCGACACATACACCCAACAACCCAGACAAGACGTTAGTTGTAGTTACCATAATTCAATTTCCAAGAAAATTACTAAAATCTCGATCAATAAATCTGGAATCCTAGGCTAGATATGTGTAATTATGATTGTTGATTCAAATGATTCAAAAATTTACCCAATCACTTAATCCTAAATAGATTGCATCTAAAGCAACAAGGAAATTCGTAAATTTTAAAATCATCTGGAACATTTTTAGATTACATTCGACTTAGAATTTAACAGTAAAACTTCTAAAATTTGGTGACAATTATGAAACGCTTGCTCAAATCTTTAGTTACAATTTCTGCTCTATCTTCCTTAGTTATTGTTCCTGCATTTATGTCAGTTGGTAAAGCTGCCGCTGAAACTCAAAAAGGCACAGATGCTAGTTATATCGGTGCTGGTGTCTCTGCTGGTGTTACTAATGGTGGAAAAACCGGTGATGCAGCTACCTTCGGTGGCAACCTCACAGGTCGCGTTAAATTAGGTAACACTCCATTTTCTGCACGGGGTAATGTTCTCTGGAGTGATGAAACCTCTGCTATCATCCCTGAAGTTTCTGTAGACGTAGGTATTGCTCCTAAAACAAACGCCTTCATCACTGGTGGCTATTCTTTTGTAGAGTCAGATGGTAAACCCAGTCCTATTGGTAACAGAGATGCTGTAGTTGTGGGTGCTGGAGTGGAATCTGAAGTTACCAAAAACTTCCTCGTCTACACCAACGCTAAAGTTGGACTCGGTGCTTACCAAAATAGCGATGCTTCTGCTGTCAGCATCAATGGTGGTATTGGTTATCGTTTCCGGTAAAAATTTAGCCCAGTTGCGAACTTAGTCTGATAGAATATATATCCTCAGTAAGTTGGTGCAATTCAAGTTTATAGATACTGTTGACAAAAAACTAGTTTAAATATTATGTCAACAGGAGAAAACAAAAAAATATTGTGTTTAATTACACCTATTTACTGTCGATGCTGGTTTTATTAAGTGTCTATCACTGATAAAGCCAGCATTTTACCGTGTTAAAATTAAATTATTCTTCATAATTCCGACCGGATTTTCGGTGTTCTACCAGTTGAATAAGGTATTTTTTAATTCCTAATTCGACTTTAACTCGTGCTATTGACAAAGATACTACTGTAATGGTTAACTCTGCTCCTACCAATCTGACCAACCGTAAGCCTTCTAAAGTTGAAGGTATTAAAGAAAATAGTAATTTTTTGCGTGAACCTGTAGCCACAGAAATTCTTCAGGATACAACCCACTTTAGTGAAGATGCGATCCAGATTCTGAAGTTTCACGGGTCTTATCAACAGGATAACCGTGATAATCGTGCTAAGGGACAAGAGAAAGACTATCAAATGATGCTGCGGACAAAAAATCCTGGTGGGTTAGTACCACCGCAGCTATATTTGGCTTTAGATAAATTAGCGGATGAATATGGAAATCATACGTTAAGAGCTACTACCCGCCAAGGTTTTCAGTTACATGGGATTTTAAAGAAAAATCTCAAAAGTGCGATCGCCACAATTGTACAAAATTTAGGTTCAACTTTGGGTGCTTGTGGTGACATTAACCGCAACGTCATGGCTCCCCCCGCACCTTTTAAAAATCGCGCTGATTATCAGTATGCTTGGGAATATGCCCAAAATATTGCTGATTTGCTCTCGCCCCAAACCGGTGCTTATTATGAAATTTGGTTAGATGGGGAAAAAGCCATCAGTGCGGAAGAACATCCAGATGTGAAAGCAGCCAGGGAAAAAAATGGTACTGGGACTATTATTCATGATTCCGTAGAACCAATTTATGGCACTCATTATATGCCCCGCAAATTTAAAATTTGCGTCACGGTTCCCGGTGATAATTCCGTAGATTTGTATTCCCAAGATTTGACTTTGGTAGTCATGACCAATAAAAAAGGGGAATTACAAGGTTTTAATGTGTTTGCTGGTGGTGGTTTAGGAAGAACCCACAACAAAGAAGAAACCTTTGCGCGAGTGGCTGATCCAATTTGCTATGTAGCCAAAGAAGATGTTTATGATATTGTCAAAGCGATTGTTGCCACTCAGCGAGATTATGGCGATCGCACCGACAGAAGACACGCGAGATTAAAATATTTAATCAATGATTGGGGTGTAGATAAATTCCGCGCTAAAGTTGAAGAATACTTTGGTAAAGCTGTCGAACCTTTTAAAGAATTACCCAAATTCAAATATCAAGATTATCTCGGCTGGAATGAACAAGGCGACGGTAAACTGTTCTTGGGTATTTCCATTGATAATGGTCGGGTAAAAGACGAAGGTACATTGCAACTGAAAACCGCTTTACGCTCAATTGTGGAACAGTTTAATTTACCTATCCGCCTCACACCTAACCAAAACCTGATTTTTTACGATATTGTCCCGGAAGACAAAGAAGCAATTCAGGAAATTCTTGACAAACATGGTGTCATTGCTGATCCTAGTCAAATTTCCGCCTTAACCCGCTATTCTATGGCCTGTCCAGCTTTACCCACCTGCGGTTTAGCGATAACAGAATCAGAAAGAGCAATTCCCGGTATTTTAGAAAGAATTCGCGCTTTATTAGATCAACTGGGTTTACAAAAAGACCATTTTGTGGTCAGGATGACAGGATGCCCCAATGGTTGCGCTCGTCCTTATATGGCAGAATTAGGTTTTGTGGGCAGCGCACCAGAATCTTATCAAGTGTGGCTTGGTGGTTCACCAGATCAAACCCGGTTAGCGCAACCTATCATTGAAAAGCTGCACCACAATGATATAGAAAGCTTTTTAGAGCCGATTTTTGTGTTCTTTAAGAAGTCGCGCAAAGGTAAAGAGAGTTTTGGTGATTTTTGCGATCGCATTGGTTTTGATGCTATCCGTGAATTTTCAGCCACCTACACACCGGGAGAACCTACCAGTAGTGGCAAATCTCGTCATCGGGTGAGTTTGCGAGATGATGTTTATCTGCAACTGAAAGAAACCGCAGAAAAGCAAAATCGACCCATGACTGAATTGGTACATGAGGCTTTAGATAAGTATTTCCAAAGTCTGTAGTAGGTAGGGTGGGCAATGCCCACCTTATACATGGGGCTTGCTGAAAAAGTCTTCTCGTGGGGACAGGCAAAAGGCAAGAGGAAAGGGCTATCTGTCAGCAACAAATTTTTGAGATTTCACCCTCAAAATGCTCGATTTTTCCACTCCTAGCTTCAAAAATCTTGCACCTATTTTCTTTTTTATCAGCCTGAATCCATTGATTTATTTGAGTTTTGCATTTATATGGCTTACGCCACACTCCGCTATCAGCATCCCCTATATATACAGTAGCTATCAGTAGATGCTACGCAAATCTAACGGTTGAGTAGTTAGCTGTTCATGACAAAAACAGCCTGTTGGTTTCTGAGAACAGTAAGAACAGAACAATAATCGTCAAGATAGAGAGCAGTACAATAGATGCTCTATTCCAATCTGCCCGTTGCTTAAACGTCTGAAAATCAAATTTCTCAAATTGAGTGAATAAACCATCAGCGCCTAGTGATACTGGTTTTGGCAGTTTATCACGGTAATCTGTACCATAGCGAGACATCCGAGCAAAAGGTAACTCGCCTTTACTGTGCTGAGGCAAAATGCGTCGTCGTTGATAAGGAACTGTATTGTCACCAAAATGTTGTTGATACTCATCACTGTTCAACAGTGTATCAATGAATCCATTTAACCCTTTGGTAGCTAGTACAATCGACCAGGCCATTGTTTCTCGCTGGTTATATACTTTTCGTCCCAACAGGCGCTGTACACACATTTCCACAAATCGGTAATTATTATTGACATTGTAATTACGTATCCGGAATGTGTCTGAGGTTGCCAGTCCCCGAATAAAGTCACGCACAGTCAGACTTCTAGATTTCAGTTGACTTTCTAATCTTGGCAACCGATTACTAACGAGAATTTGTTGTTCATTAAAAATCTGGCGATATGCTGCCCAGATTAAATCATCCATATCTCCGCGAGAAGGTGTTCCTTCAGTGGTGTAGATACGGGGCGTTTCGTCTCCAGGCACTTCAAATCCTTTTACCCGTTGATTCTGGCTGGAGGGTGTGTAAGCGAGTAGAGGAATCGTCATAATCTGAAGGATTGAGTAACCAGTAATAGGAAAAATCAGTCGTGATCATGACTTACGCAGATTAAATGATAGGAAAATCGGCAGCGCCGCAATCCGTTGCACATTGACATGACAGTGATTGGCAATCTCAACTCCTAGCATCTCTACCAGTAAATCCAAGGAGCAATAATCACCTGTATTTCGGTCATAGTTTGGACAATGCGTGCCTGTGTTTGACTTATAGAGCGGCTTTCCAAATTTTTTGCGTCGCTCTACCGGATACCAATTGTCTAAGGGGCTTCGGTCACTAACTTGAGGCGTTGATTCCCCGATTTAGATATTACCACAGATATGCCTGGAAATAGCGATTTTTCATGCAGTCAACAACAGGGGGTAGGGGGTAGGGTGTAGGGTGTAGGGTGTAGGGTGTAGGGTGTAGGAAAACTGCATTGATATAGCAGGAGGCAGGAGAAAAAGCCTTATTATATCTACGTTTATAGGATTCATAATGTCCTAATTATCCTGGCTACAGCTATAGAAAGGAAAATTGATTTTAGATACAATCTCAAATCAAACATCCCAAATCTCAAACCATCATGTCTCAACTCCAACGCATTACGATTAATCCTTCCCAACTCCAACAAACCCAACTTTTATTAACCCACCAACAACAACATTATTTATTCCGGGTGTTGCGGTTACAAGATGGGGATAAATTTATTGCGATGGATGGAATTGGTAAATGGTGGTTAACTCAATTAACAGGAGAAACAGGACAGGTTTTAGAATTACTGGAGGTGAAAACAGAGTTACCAGTATCTATAACTTTGATGGTGGCTTTACCAAAAGGAAATGGCTTTGATGATGTTGTCCGGTGTTGTACGGAGTTAGGAGTAACTTGTATTATTCCTGTTTTGAGCGATCGCACTCTATTAAATCCTAGTCCGCAAAAACTGGAACGTTGGCAACGTATAGCCTCAGAAGCCGCAGAACAATCAGAACGGGCTTTTGTGCCTACAATCTTAGAACCTGTAACCTTTAGTAGCGTTTTAAGTGAATGTGCAGCCAATCACCGTTATCTTTGTGAAGCGCGTAGTGATTATCCACATTTAACAAAAGTGTTAAATAACAATCATCTATCTGGTGAAATTACTATCGCCATCGGACCAGAAGGAGGATGGACAGATCAAGAAATTGAAATGGCTATAGATAAAAGTTTTCAACCTGTTTCCCTTGGTAGGCGCATCCTCCGCGCAGTCACCGCGCCAGTTGTTGCATTATCCTTGATTGCGGCTGCTTGTGAAGTATAAATGATATAAGGTCTCACGCAAAACGAAAACGCTTTTTTTGCGTCTGTGCGTCTTGGCGCGAGAAATTTATTCAGGTTTATTATCACGTCATGCTGGAAGAAGTTATCGCCGCCTTTGAACGCAAGGACTACCACACCGCAGCTAAATTACTCAAACCCCTACTCAAAGACTCACCGGAAAATCCTTGGGTGCAATTTTATGTAGCACGAATACAGGAAGTTTCTGGAAAACGACAGGACGCAGAAAAAATTTATCGTCAACTATTGCGAGTGACAACCCACCAAAAATTATTGTCACAAGCACGTCAAGGTTTACAACGTCTGGAAAATATTAAACAAGAAGAAAGACAAACAGCTATTGCTAAAGCGATCGCACAACCAACTAATCAAGAACCGGGAATATTAGTTTTAGAACCTATCAATAATGAACAAAGAACTATAGCCGCACCAAAATTTGCCCAAATTCTGCAAATAGATGCCTACAGTGCTAGGCTAATGCTACCAAGTCGCAGTTGGAGAGTGTATCGCACTGGTAAAATTGGCGAAATGCAATTTTATGGGACACAGTTACAACAAGCAGGGATTCCCTGTTTCTGGCTGAAAATATCACAAATTCAAAAAATACAAGTATATCAAGTTAAACATTTCTCCCAATCACCATCAAAACCCACAGTTGTCTGTCAAAATGATGAAAATCAACTGGGTTCTATCAATTTTGATTGGTCAGAAGTTACAGCCAGAGTCATGGGACTGTTACCAATTTTTGAACAGGTGGTAGATATTAACGTCCGTGGCAAACTAGAACGGAAAACCCAAACTCAAGACTATGCCCATTTCTGTGATTTGCACTTACCTGGAAGAAATATTATTTTGCGAATTTATGACAATGGATATGAATTTCAACAGGGTTTAGAAATCACCCCCCAAGCCACCCAAAATACAATTAGAATCAACTGGAATAGTTTAATCCAATGGGTCGAAAAAAAATTACCTCAAATCAAAGTTTGGTCAGATTTCCAGCCTTTTGGGGAAACAGTTTTAGATCAAACAGAAGTGCTAAATCAAATTCCCTCTCATATTCAACTATTTAGAAGGGAAACAACTAATTGGGATGCAGCGTTTCAGTTATACAGTGGAATGGTTTTTGTGAAAAATAATGCAAAAAAATCATAGCCAGGATTTATCAATTGATAATTGACAATTGACAATTGTTTCATTCCCGGTTTAGCAGAAGGGCTAGGAACTCCCTTTTGGCAGGGGGCGAAAATTGCATTTATTCCTTCAGCATAGCTGCCATCTGCCCTCTGCCTTTCTTCGGTCAAATTTATCCAGGAGTTTTCACTTGACGCGCCATATCCAGATAGGTGTTCATGTTCGCACCTGGACGACGACGACTGTTAGAAGATGAAGGCATTAAATACTTGGTTGCAAAGTTGGTTTCAGTTGGTACTTGTGGTTTAGCTGGTTCGGCTTTGGCTGCTGGCGCTTTAGCAGGTTCTACTTTATTTGCTGTAGGTGCTTTTGCTGCGGCTTTAGGTGCTGCTACGGAAGTTGGTGCAGTTGCTACTTCTGGTTTAGCTGCGGCTGGCTTGGTGGGAGTTGCTTCTTCTTTTAGTTCTAAGTAGTAGCCATCTTTTTTACCAAACAATCCAGTGATGAAACCAAAAATCCCAGCGATTAAATTTTTGATAAACCCGAACATTACCATTTCTCCTGTTTTTAAAATCTTGCAATATCACCGTAATTATTAATTATTGCAGCATAATGTTACATTTTGTTGCCCTAATTGCTTCCGGTAATCATTCTAGTAATTTTTACTGAATCAGAGTGTAGTCATACTATAGGGCAATTGTTATGACTTCATTACAACGATTGGCAACTTATAGAGACTGCGAAATCATTATTAAATCTTACCGTATCTATAAGCAAGATTCTGAGACTTTACTTCATAAAAATTAACAATGCCTGGTTGTCCCCTGCTCACTCAATGAGTGGTTATTTTTTATAGCAACAGCTAAGGTGGTTAGGACATCAACAGATACAGGACTTACGCACGGAAGTTATCTGTGATAGCGCAGTGTGACGTAAGTCACTCGATTTTTGATTGACGTTAGCGAAGTGTACGCAGCGCAGCGAGTATTTTTCCGTCCTGAAGGACGGGGGCCTGTACCAAATTTTTTTAATCTAAAATCTAAAATCTAAAATTCCCACTCATAGCAGTTCATTAAAAAACTGTAAATGCTGTTTAGCAACAGCAGTCCAAGTGTAAAAATTATGCGCCCTTTCTAAACCGCTTTTTCCTAGTTCCTGACGGCGAGATGGACTATTTAACAAATCGGAAATAGCTGCAACCCAACCAAGCTGATCATTTTCGCCAACTACCAATCCTGCATCTTGAATTACATAAGGAATTTCGCCACTGTCGCTACCAATGACAGGAACAGCACAAGCAAAGGCTTCAATTAACATTCTGCCAAACTGTTCTTGCCAGTTGGACACAGTTTGACTGGGAGCAACAAGCATATCCATAGCATTGAGATATTGGGGAACTTCATGATGTTTAACATCTGTGCAAATTCTGACTTGTTTGGGATAACGCTTTGCCCAATTCCGTAATGATGATTCCATCACTCCAGTACCCACGAATAAAGCTCGCCAAGGGGTTTCTAATCTATCCAAAACCGCCATGAGCAAATCTAACCCCTTTTCCGGAACAAAGCGGCCTAAATAGCCGATAACAGGTATTCCTTCTTCTTCCCAACCCAAACAACGACGAATTTTGTATTTGGCATCTACACAGGGGTAGAAATGCTGGATATCCACTCCAGGGGTAATCACTTGCATCGGACTTGAATAGCCAGGGCGAGATTTTAAAGCTTCGGCTACGGTTTTTCCAAAGGCTATCCATCCTGTGGACTTGCTCATGGCATATTGCTCAATCCAGTTAAATGGGGGTGGATATTGTTTACATTTGTTTTGAAATGTAGAATAAATTAAGGGAGATTTTTTTGTTTTCCACCAAGCAACCTGTGCGCCTGACAGGATATAAGGTTCTTCCCAACAATGCACTAAATCCCAATTTTGTTGCAAAATATCCCGCAGTCGCCAACCATAGGTCATGATGTGAATAAATTTACTGTAATATACAGGTACTGCTTCCAGGCGACAGAGTTCATGAGCATCTGTTTCTAGGTGCATAGGTCGCAAATCTCCCTGGATAAATGCAGGTGCAACCGTTGTTACTTCCCATTCTCCTTGTCCCAAGCGGGCTATTTCATTGACTAATCGGCGATTGAGGCTAACCACATAAGAGTGACCAATAGAAAGCAGTTTTCGAGTTTTGGGCATAGATCCTAACTTGCGCTCATCAGCAAAGAGATTTGATGGTGTTTTTTATTATAATCTTTGTATCAGTATTCAACATTAAGGTAAAGTATTTTCAAGGCTTTGTCTTCAATGAATAGCAAAAGTTAGCAGTATAAATTTTTTTGCTCCTATGGTAATTACTGTAGTCGTACCTCGTCTACCCCCTGCTGTTGATGGAGTGGGAGACTATGGGATAAATTTGGCTAAACAAATGCGTCAAAACTTCAATGTCATGACGGAATTTGTGATTGGAGATGCAAATTGGACTGGAGATGATATTGTAGAAGGATTTCCTGTAAAGCAAGTATCAACTCCATCTAAAACTGCTTTGTTGGCATTATTACCTCATGAGCAGAACTCAGAACAAATTGTACTGTTGCATTATGTGGGCTATGGTTATGCTAGGAGAGGCTGTCCTATTTGGTTAGTGGAAGGTTTAGAAAAATGGCGAAAAGGTGCAAATAACCGCCGATTAGTGACAATGTTCCACGAAATCTACGCTTTTGGGGCAATTTGGACAAGTCAGTTTTGGACATCACCACTACAAAGAAATTTGGCGGCGCGTTTGGTAAGATTGAGCGATCGCTGTATTACCAGCAAACAAGGATATGCTGATATCATCGGTAAGTTCAGTCAAGGTAAACATTCTGACATTCCTACTTTGCCCGTTTTTTCTAATGTGGGTGAACCTGAATCTCTGACTCCTTTATCAGCACGTCCCCGACGTTTGGTAATATTTGGCGGTACTGGTCCCCGTTCCCGTGTTTATCAAACATCTCAGTTAGCATTAAAGCGAACTTGTCAAGAGTTGGAAATTGAGGAAATCTTCGATATTGGCCCTGCTTTAAAATTTGAAATCACCCCACTGAATAATATTCCTGTCACTTGTTTAGGAATTAATTCTGCTTCAGAAATAAGTGATATATTATCAAGTTCTTTAGTTGGTTTTTTTAATTACCCTTTGGCATTTTTGACAAAATCAGGAATTTTCGCTGCCTACTGCGCTCACAAGGTGTTACCTGTGGGAACATGGGATGAAGGACGAGATTTAGATGGTTTGGTGGCAGGAAAACATTACTGGTTGGGAGACCGGTATGAACAGAAGATGAATTTAGCTGATGGGCAGATAGTTGCGGATCATGCCTATAATTGGTATGAACAGCATAATTTATCGGCACAAGCTCGGATTTTTACGAATTTTACCAGCTTTCATTTGATCACGAACCGCAGAGGCGCAGAGGACGCAGAGGAATGAAGGTTTGAGTGATATTTTGCTTCAAGTCCTGATAAATTCTGTTCTATTTTTCATAGAATGGTAAATAGACATATTGCAGTTGCTCAGGCACTTTAGACAAAAGCTTTCACAAGCTAACTGCTATAAAATACATGATATTTATTAAGCGTAATTCCCCATGACCATGAACCGCCGCTACCACATTACTACTTTCGGTTGCCAAATGAATAAGGCTGACTCTGAGCGCATGGCTGGCATCCTAGAAGATATGGGATTTGAATGGTCAGAAGATCCTAATGATGCTAATGTAATTCTTTATAATACTTGCACGATTCGGGATAATGCTGAACAAAAGGTTTATTCTTATTTGGGTAGACAAGCAAAACGCAAACATGAACAACCTGATTTAACTTTGGTAGTTGCTGGTTGTGTGGCACAACAAGAAGGGGAAGCATTACTGCGGCGTGTGCCAGAATTAGATTTGGTGATGGGTCCCCAACACGCTAACCGTCTTAAAGATTTGCTGGAATCTGTCTTTGAGGGTAATCAAGTTGTAGCAACGGAAGAGGTGCATATTTTAGAAGATATCACCCAACCCCGGCGAGATAGTAAAGTGACAGCTTGGGTAAATGTGATTTATGGTTGTAATGAGCGTTGTACTTATTGTGTAGTTCCTAATGTCCGTGGTGTAGAACAATCTCGCACACCGGAAGCTATCCGTGCAGAAATGGAACTTTTGGGAAAACAAGGTTATAAGGAAGTTACCCTGTTGGGTCAAAATATTGATGCTTACGGTAGAGATTTACCGGGAACAACTTCTGAAGGTCGTCACCTACACACCTTGACAGATTTACTCTATTATGTTCATGATGTGCCAGGAATTGAAAGGCTCAGATTTGCTACCAGCCATCCCCGTTATTTTACTGAAAGGTTAATTAAAGCCTGTGCAGAGTTGCCCAAGGTGTGCGAACACTTCCATATTCCTTTCCAATCAGGGGATAATGAGCTTTTGAAGGCGATGTCACGGGGTTATACCCATGAGAAATACCGTCGGATTATTGATACTATTCGTCGTTATATGCCAGATGCGTCCATTAGTGCGGATGCTATTGTGGGTTTTCCAGGGGAGACAGAGGAGCAGTTTGAAAATACTCTAAAACTGGTTGAAGATATTGGTTTCGATTTGTTGAATACTGCTGCTTATTCACCCAGACCAGGTACACCTGCGGCGTTGTGGGATCATCAATTAAGTGAAGAAGTTAAGAGCGATCGCTTGCAAAGATTAAACCATTTAGTTAACGTTAAAGCAGCAGAGCGATCGCAGCGTTACTTTGGCAGAATTGAAGAAGTTCTGGTGGAAGACCAAAACAGCAAGGATAAAACTCAGGTGATGGGAAGAACCAGAGGAAACCGTCTGACTTTCTTTACAGGGAACATTAACGAACTCAAAGGGCAAATAGTCAAGGTAAAAATTACCGAAGTTCGTCCTTTTAGCTTGACTGGTGAACCTGTAGAAGTGCGGGAAGCATTGACAGTGTGAGGTGACAGGTGACAGGTGACAGAGAAGAAGAAACGGAGCAGGGAGCAGGGGAGCAGAGGAGCAGGGGAGAACTATTTACCTCATGACTCCTGACTCCTGACTCCTAAAAAGATGATTTTTCTTCACCCAAAATGATTACAATTAGTGTTGATGCTAGATAATGGGAAAGCCTTGACATTTATTCACCCCTCTAGCCCGAAAAAAAAGAACTAATCACTATGCGAACTCACTATTGCGGCGAACTCCGAAAAGAGCATATTGGAGAAACTGTTACCTTTTACGGTTGGGTAGACCGTCGCCGCGATCATGGGGGCGTGATATTCTTAGATTTACGCGATCGCTCTGGTATTGTTCAAATCGTCAGCGATCCGCAACGCACCCCAGACTCCTACGAACAGGCCAACGCCATACGGAATGAATACGTTGTTAAAATCACAGGTAGAGTTACACAACGTCCCGCAGAATCCCTGAATTCCCGTATCCCTACTGGTGAGGTAGAAATATACGCGGATCAAATTGAACTCCTCAACGCTGTCCGCAAACAGTTACCTTTCCAAGTTTCCACAGCAGACACCGAAAATGTGCGGGAAGATTTGCGGCTAAAATATCGTTATTTAGATTTACGACGGGAACGGATGGCGCAAAATATGCAACTGCGTCACCAAGTCGTTAAAGCTATGCGTCGCTTTTTGGAAGATCACGAAGGTTTTATCGAAATCGAAACCCCAGTTCTTACCCGTTCCACTCCCGAAGGTGCGCGAGATTATATCCTTCCCAGTCGCGTGAATGAAGGTGAATGGTTTGCTTTACCTCAATCACCACAACTATTTAAGCAAATATTGATGGTATCGGGAATGGATAGATACTATCAAATTGCCCGATGTTTCCGCGATGAAGATTTACGCGCTGACAGACAACCGGAGTTTACACAATTAGACATGGAAATGAGTTTCATGTCTGAAGAAGAAATTATTGAACTCAATGAAAAGTTAGTTACTTACATCTTCAAAACCGTTAAAGGAATTGATTTACCTCTTCCTTTTCCGCGTCTGACTTATAAAGATGCGATGAATAAATATGGCAGTGATAAACCAGATACTCGCTACGGTTTAGAATTAGTTGATGTTTCCGATGTTTTAAAAGATTCGGGTTTCAAAGTTTTTAAAGATGCAATTTCTAACGGTGGAATAGTTAAAATTCTTCCTATTCCTAATGGTAATGATGCAATTTCTAATGTTCGCATTAAACCAAATGGTGACATTTTCAGAGAAGCAGCAGAAGCAGGTGCGAAAGGTTTAGCTTATATTCGTGTCAGAGAAAATGGAGAAATTGACACCATTGGCGCAATTAAAGATAATTTGACACCAGAACAAAAGCAGGAAATTTTAACCCGCACAGGTGCAAAAGCAGGACATTTATTATTATTTGCAGCCGCTGATGCTGGGACTGTAAATAAAACTTTAGATAGAATTCGTCAATTTGTGGCTAGGGAATTTAATTTAATTCCAGCAGATAAAATTAATCTTCTCTGGGTTACAGAATTCCCGATGTTTGAATGGAATGCTGATGAGAAACGTTTGGAAGCATTACACCACCCATTTACCGCACCCCATCCTGATGATTTGCATGATTTAAAAACCGCCCGCGCACAAGCCTATGATTTGGTGTTTAATGGGTTTGAAGTCGGTGGTGGAAGTCTGCGAATTTATAAGCGAGAAGTTCAAGAACAGGTGTTTGAAGCTATTGGTTTATCACCAGAAGAAGCACAAAACAAATTTGGCTTTTTGTTAGAAGCTTTTGAATATGGTACTCCTCCTCATGGTGGTATTGCTTACGGTGTAGACCGTTTAGTAATGTTGTTAGCTGGAGAAGAATCAATTCGTGATGTTATTGCTTTTCCCAAGACTCAACAAGCGCGTTGTTTGTTAACAGATGCACCTTCTGGTGTAGATGCGAAGCAGTTAAAAGAACTTCATGTTGCTTCCACTGTGAAACCGAAAGTTAAAGAGTAAGTTTGATAATTCCCTCTGCTTTTTGCAGGGGGTTTGGGTGCATCCCAAATTTGTAAGTTTATTTTTTGAAATCTGGCAATTGCTGTATCAACCTTAAAGTAAAATGATGTAAATCATATTGCCCATTTATCTGCAATTGTATCTGTGCATTACCGCCATTGACAGCAATTTCTACCCATCCGTGACTACCAATTAAAGCTAAAGCTTCCCCTGCTTTCACATCACTGTAAGTTGCACATCCTGGTATAGTCAAACCTTGAACTTCCACGCCCCAAGTTTTACCCTGCACATAACTTCCGGGAATGTTGCTAACTAAATTACCAAAGTGATCTATATATTGAATACAACCTGCTACGCCTGTGTTTGTCAAGTAGCATTCGCCAATATTTAACTTGACCAAAGTTTCTGGATTGATTTCCCTGCCTAACTCTTGCAGATTAACACCACTGGCAAGATGCGCTGCTACTGGTGCAAAAATATCTCGACCGTGAAATGTACTGCTGGGTTGAGGTGTGCGCCAATAGTTAGTATTTGTGAGTTCTACCGCTGCAATTACCGGATTTTGACTAATTATGCCACTGAAAATGCCGTTATCGGGTCCAACAAGATAACCTTGAGCTAATTTTAGTGCGATCGCTCTCCTCTGGCTTCCCACACCCGGATCTACAACTGCTAAATGCACCGTTCCCATAGGGAAATAAGCATAAGAATTCATCAAGCAAAACCTAGCAGCAGGGATATTTTGCGGTGGAATCTGATGCGTTAAGTCTATTAGCAGCAAATTTGGGTTAATTTGGGCAATTACACCTTTCATCACCCCTACATAAACATCATGATCACCAAAATCACTCAATAAAGTCAGGATTTTTGATTGATTCATTTGTTTAGTGAAACAAGCCTTGACTATTAATGTAGATTAATTTATAATTTTCTGTAACAACAGCTACAAAATATATGTTATGTTATAAAAGCATGACATAAAAATAAACGTAAAGAGGTTCTAGCCATGAGTAGCAATAGACTACAAGCAGTTCAAAAAGCTGATGAAGCTCACAAGCAGAATATTCAAAAAAGTGTAGAACACCGTTTAGAAGTAGCCAAAGCTAAAGGTGACGAGAAACTGGTTCGTCAACTAGAGGCAGAACAAGCGTACTATAGTTAAAGTGGTTAATTAAAATATTTAGACTTCATGGTTTTGTTGTGTGTAGACCTGCGAAAGCAGGTTTTTTTGTAGATTCAAAACATCAAATTTAATCCAGAAAAACTAAGGTGGACATTTTGCCCACCTGGAAATAGTTTTTATGTTATGACCATAGACAGGGTAGTTAGAACATCAATCAGCAGATAAAACTTAGACACCAAAACACTCTTTTAATTCTGTCACCTGTCACCTGTCACCTGTCACCTGTCAGATGCAGTAATTGCTATTTAGTCAGCATTAAGAATTTTAGGAACTTTGAAAAAATCACCTTCTTGTTCAGGTGCGCTACCGAGAATTGCTTCTCTGTCAGGATAGGGTTGTAACTTATCCTCTCGTGTCACATTACTAACATCAATAGCTCTGGTTGTTGGAGGTATATCGCTAACATCAAGCTCACTCAATTGTTCAACATACTCCAAAATACTGCCCAGTTGGATAGTAAATTTTTCTTCTTCTTCTGGTGTCAATTCTAACCGAGCCAGGTTAGCGACTTTATGGACTTGTTCACGATCAATCATAGTTTGTCAGTTGTCAGTTGTCAGTTGTCATTGGTGATTTTTCCCCAATCACCAATTACCAATTACCAATTCGTTAAAAGAATACGTCAATTTGCGATCGCCCAGTAGTTTTTAACCAGTTTTGAGCTTCAATATAATTATTTGGTGCCAAGCGAATAGCTCTAACCCAATAATCTGCTGCTTGGTCAAACAATGCTTCTCCACCGTCGTTATCGCCTTCTTCCTTGGCTTTTTCCCCTTTGTAGTGATAAATAACAGCGATGTTATTTAAAGCTTGGGGTAGACGAGGGTTCAACTCAACAGCCTGGTGATAAAATTCTAAAGCCTTATTATGATCACCATTACTAGCATAAATCAGCCCCATATTGTAGAGAATATAACTCTTGTCGTTGGAGTCTTCTTCTAAAGATAGAGCTTCTTCATAATATTCCAGTGCTTCGGCATATTCACCTTCAGCCTGGGCTGACATACCATCACGGTAATATACAAATGCTTCCTTGGCTTTTTTGTTGGTTGGCAGCATTTTTAGGATAATATCTGCCATCACCGTAAAAGACTTGTCAACAAAGTTATCGTTTTTCTGTGTTCTTGGCATATTTGCCCCTATCTTAACCTATAAGTTAATCTAGCTGATTTTGGGTGACTGGGGACTGGGGACTGGGG
>NZ_LUFH02000030.1 GCF_001586785.1 Sphaerospermopsis aphanizomenoides BCCUSP55 | reverse complement strand
GGTGTGGGGTGTGGGGCTTACAGACAGCCCCAACAACCTTTGGGATACAAGCCCTTTCTGTTCAAGACGCGAGCGAGCGTCCTTGGCAGTTCAAGCTCCTTCCAAGGCTGTCCCCTACACCCTATACCCTAACCCCTACACCCTGTTGTTGACGTGCTGTTTGCATTTCTAGCACAAACTGCTCAAACAAGTAATCTGCATCGTGGGGACCGGGACTAGCCTCTGGGTGATACTGTACAGAGAACACAGGTAGAGACTTGTGACGGACTCCAGCAACAGTGCGATCATTTAAGTTGAGGTGACTAACCTCTACAACTGTTGATGGTAATGAATCCGGATCAATAGCAAAACTGTGGTTTTGGCTGGTAATTTCTATCCGTTGTTGTAGACCTGCGGGTTGATTTAAACCACGATGCCCAAATTTTAGTTTAAAGGTTTCTGCCCCCAGTGCGTGACCCAAAATTTGGTGTCCCATACAAATACCAAACATGGGTTTTTGGCTTTCTAGCAATACTTTGGTGGTGCTAATACCTTCTGTCACTGCGGCTGGATCACCAGGTCCATTGGAGAGAAATATGCCATCTGGATTATATTTGAGGATTTCTGCTGGAGGTGTATCGGCAGGAACAACTATGACTCGACAACCATAGCTGGCTAAACGGCGCAAAATATTACGTTTTACGCCAAAATCTAGAGCCACAACGGTAAAAGTTTCACCAATCTTCGCCACAGCTTCTGGGTTAAACTCCCAGGCGGTTTTGGTGGATTCAGACCATTCATAAACTTCTGGAGTCGTAACTTCCCGCACCAGATTTAATCCTGTCATATCGGGAGCAGCTTGTACCAGTTCTAATAATTCTGCTTCATCTGTAATCGAGGTAGAAATACCACCATTCATAGCGCCATACATCCGAATTTTGCGGGTGAGGGCGCGGGTGTCGATGCCAAAGATTCCAGGAATTTGGTGTTGTTTCAGGTAGTCTGGTAAGGATTGAGTAGAACGCCAGTTACTTGGTTTATGACAGATATTGCGAGCGATCGCACCTCTGACATGAGGTTTTGCTGATTCCTCATCTTCGGGATTAACGCCTGTGTTCCCCAATTCGGGATAGGTAAAAATGACAATTTGACCGCTATAACTAGGATCAGTTAACACTTCTTGATATCCAGTCATACCAGTGTTAAACACAACTTCACCGATGGTTGTTCCCGTGGCACCAAAAGACCAACCACGATAAGTTGTACCATCTGCTAAGACAAGTAGAGCCGGTATTGGATCAGATAAAGACATAAATAATTAGGGAATAGGGAATAGGGAATAGGGAATAGGAGTTCAGGAGGAAGAGGTGACAGGTGACAGGTGACAGGTGACAGGTGACAGAAAGCAGGAGTTCAGTAGTTCAGTAGTATGGCTTGCGCCAAGCTGCGCTATCAGGAGTTCAGGAGTATGGCTAACGCCACGCTTCGCTATCAGGAGTATGGCTAATGCCACGCTTCGCTATCAGGAGTTCCAGGAGTTCAGGATAAAGAAGAATTGAAGAATAAAGAACTAATTTTTTCTCCCCTGCACCCTGCACCCTGCACACTGCAACCTGCCCCCTACACCCTGCCCACATCTCCTACTGCGACTGTTTATTATCCCATGAGTTCAGTGTTTTGGACTTGGGGAGCAGTTAATTAAAAATTAAATAATCAACATTAAGCCTGGAGCATCTTTTTGTTTGGGGCGGTACACTTGGAAAGAGCCAGGGCGGTTAACCTGAAAGGAACTATGCTTGAGTCTTTTTTATCCCGCGCAGCCCTAATTATTCTATCCGGTAGTCTGGCAGTTGTAACTGTTGCCTGTGGTGACAATAAACAAACTGCTGGTAATCATGAATCTTTGCCTGTTGGTAATTTGGCAGCTATACAGCCGCCTAATAAGAAACCAGCACCACCATCAGCAAGTCTCAACTCACAGCCACTGGAGGAGTCAGCAACTGAATCCAGTGCTTTAGAATTAGCTCTTGATAAAGCTACTGGTGGTTTGAGTATTAGTCAATCTGCTCAATCTCCAGATGATTGGAATTTGGTGGCAAGTAAGTTTCAGGATGCGATCGCTCTCATGAAACAGGTACAACCAGATAGCCCCAATTTTCCTTTTGCCCAAAGAAAGATTGCCGAATACCAGCGTCAAATTCAATTAGCACGACAGAAAGCTAATCCCCGTAATTTAGCATCTCCAGTCACTAAACCGCCACAGGTAGTTGTGGCTGTTCCTCAACCGAAACCTATCAAGGTACAGCGTTATTCAACTCCTTACCCGACTAGACAAACACAACCACTACCACCACCTCAACCTGTTTTTCCTTCATCGGAAATCGTCGCTGAAAATAACGAGGTATTTATCGCCCCGATTAAGCGGCGAGTTGGTGGTACACCAATTGTGGAAGTTACTTTTAACGGTAGACAGCGATTTGAAATGATTGTTGATACCGGGGCTAGTGGTACGGTAATCACTCAGGAAATAGCAAGTGCTTTGGGTGTGGTGCCGGTGGGCAAAGCCAAAGCCAATACAGTTAGTTCCAAAGCGGTGGAATTTCCCGTTGGCTATTTAGATTCAATGGAAGTTGGTGGGGTAATGGTGAATAAAGTTCCCGTAGCGATCGCAGGTGCAGAATTAGAAACGGGATTACTAGGACATGACTTTTTTGGTAACTACGACGTTACCATCAAGCGCAATGTCGTCGAATTTCGTCCCCAACACCACTCAGAAATTAATCCCGCAGGAATTCAACTAACTGTTCCAACTTTTTCCAGGGGCTACCGTTTTGTAAAATTTCCTTAGCTAAACTCACACCTTGAGCATGATTAAATAAGGGGACTACACCCGCTACTTGTAAGGCCAAGGACGCATTTATTGCCACTGCATCCTGTTGGGCTTGAGTTCCCTTTCCTTGCAGGACATTCTGGAGAATTTCTGCATTTTCTTGCACATCCCCACCTTTTAAAGCTGTAATAGGCGCGGGAGTCACACCTACTTCTTGGGGATTAATAGTAGTTAACTCTACTTTACCATCAGACAATACCGCCAAATCGGTGATATCGCCTAACCCCACTTCATCTAATTTTTCTCTGCCATGTAGAACAATTGCCTTCTGTGTTCCCAACTGGTTTAATGCTTGGGCAATTGTTTCTATCAGCTTGGGATCAAATACCCCTATAACTTGGCCTGTGGGTCGCAGGGGATTTACTAATGGACCGAGTAAATTAAATACAGTTCGTACTTTCAAATTTCTTCGTAATGGTGCAACTGCTTTTAGTGCGGGATGCCAACCAGGGGCAAATAAAAAGGTAATTCCTACTTCTTGTACTGCTGCTTGTACCTTGTCACTAGCGGCACTCAAGTTCACTCCTAAAGCTTCTAAAACATCTGCACTGCCTGTTAAACTGGAGGCAGAACGACTACCATGTTTAGCTACAGGTACACCAGCAGCCGCAGTTACAAAAGCCACTGCTGTAGAGATATTAAATGTTGATGCCCCATCTCCACCTGTACCACAGGTATCAACTAAGGGAATATCAGATTGAATTTTTGTTGTTTGGATGGAAAGAGACTTCAAAACTTCTGCCATTCCTGTTAACTCTTGTGCAGAAATACCTTTGAAGTTCAAAGCCATTAAAATTGCCCCTGATAATTCTGGGGGAACGGCTTCATTAATCCATCCTTGCATCAATTCTGCTGCTTGGGTACGAGATAATGATTGACGGTCTAATAATTGTTGTAGCAAAATAGACCAATTAACAGTAACTGGAGAAGTAGTCATAACTGAGGTTTTTATTTGATCGCACGCTGGAGTTATCTTACCTAAAAACGGTAAGCAATCATCCCTATTCCTTTTGTAAGCACACAATCCCTCACAGAAGAAAAGAGTTTTAACAATTGACAATGAATAATGGAAAATGACCTCTTCCTAAAAGGTAGAGAATGGAAAGTAAGGAAAGATTTTTCTGGATCTTCCTCTTTAAAAAGGCAAATCATCAATTGATAATTGATAATTAATAATTGTTTCATTTAATTTTTAAAATCTACCATCTCCCCAAAAAAAAGAAAAAAATTCTATTTCTCAATTCGTTCACAAATGAAGGAGAGGTAATTGTCAATTGTCAATTGTCCATTTTTACTTACGAGTCAGGTGATTAGCAACCTCTTCCAAAGTTTGAATCAAATTTTCTAGAGTATAAATGTTTGATTTGTCTTTATGGGAATCGCGCTTCTCAGTAGACACTTGTGTTGCATTTTGAGAAGTGTTTTGTTTGATAGGTTGCATTGATTTCCAGCCCTGAGTCACTAATACGGTTAAACACTATGGAATTACTATAAATGATGTACGGGTGCAAATACTGAGACGATATCATTTTTTATGTAATTTTTAAGAGAAAACCAGGAGTCTTCACTTTTACTTTATAAATCATACTGAAGATGGATGACAGGGAAGAAGAGGCAGGAAGCAGGAGGCAAACGTTTTTGAATTGTTTTATATCCCCTACAACCCAGACCCCTTTACTGTTGAGGTAATTGCGGTTGTTCTGTTGAGTATTTAGCCACTAAAGCGGAAATTGATGGGTTATACAATCGCAGATAATTCCAGTAATTACCTAAGACTTGCCTGACGTAATTTCTGGTTTCACCAAAGGGAATTTCTTCTACAAATTCATCTGGGTCTTGTTTGGGTATGGTTTGCAGCCATTTGGCTACGTTACCTGGCCCTGCATTGTAACTAGCGATCGCTAACATGGAATTGTTGCCATACTGCTGATGGGTATGATCTAAATACCATGTACCCAGCATGATGTTATCATTCGGGTTTTCCAAGTCAATGGTTTTCATATCCACATTGATTTGTGGGGCTATCCAAGCTGCGGTAGTGGGCATTAGCTGCATTAAACCAGTTGCACCCACCACAGATTTAATTTTGGGTTGAAACATCGACTCTTGTCGCATCAAAGCCGTAACTAGCAGGGGATTAACTTGACGGGCAGTAGACCATTTAGCAATTTCTGGGAAATAGGGAAAAGGATAACGGGCCTGCCAATAGGTGATCTGTTTACTTAAAGCTGCGTATTCTTCCTGTTCTGCGGGTGTTTCCCGATCTTCCAATTTAGAAATCTTGGCAATACCGACCAGATATTCGCCCTTTGTGAACCGCATCAACCCTTCCGTAAATGCTTCTGCTACCGTGGGTTGACTGTTATTCTTAAACTCTGTCTCCCACTCAAACCAAGCATCTCGATCCTGCCCCAGCAAATATAACTCTTTAAAAGTATCAGAACCCGCTGTCGGTACAGGACGCTGCGGTGGAGTAATTTCTGGGTTCATCATTCGCAGGTTATTAAAATCACCTACATCCAAACCCAAAATGCTGGCAGAACGCCATGCGTAATAAGATTGGGGAAATTGACTCAGTACATACTCATAAGCTTTGCGGGCTTCCTGCTGCTTTCCTAGCATAGCTGCCCATTTACCTACCCAAAAACTGGCTCTGGGTGCCAAAATACTGTTAGGATTCTCTGTAGCAATTGGTTGCGCCCATTGCCATGCACTTACGTAATCTCGATTTTTGGCTTTATTAAGGGCAGTTTGCCAGCGATATTCGGCGGCTTCCTCAGATTTGCTGTATTTACCTAAGAGTAGTTTCCAAGCTGCATTAGCTGACTGGTTATCTTTAAGAGTTGCCAATAACTTGGCTTTCTGTACCAGTGCGGCAGGTGCTTGTTTGGGAAACTTATTAATAATTTGGTCAAGGTAAGGTATGGCTGCTTTACCTGGGGCAATTTCTGCTAATCTCAACAAGGCTGTTCCTGTTTCTTCGGCAGTGGGAAACTGTTGTATTTGTTGTTTATAAATAGCAACTGCCTGATCCCGCTTTTTGTCTAACTGCAACCCTCTGGCTGTGCGGTACAAATTTTTTGCTGTTTTCGGTGCTTTAGCATAAGCCGTAGCCGCTTTGGTAAATTGATTATTATCCCAATATACTGAACCAATTAATTCCCAGTCTGCGGGTGTGAGTCCTGACTGTTTCAGCAACGGTTCTAAGATGCCAATAGTTCCCGGCTCATCAGCCGCGTATTTGGCCAAAATTAATCTTAATTTAGGTTGATTGGGATTATCTTGTAAACGTTTGCGGATAATTTCCCAGGTGAGGGGATGGAAAGGAAATTGTGCGATCGCTTGATCCTGTAGTTTTGGTTGTCCAATTAAGTACATAGCCTTGACTACGGCCGCTTCCTGGGGATAATCTTTTAACACTTTTTGCCGCAGATCCGAAGCCTGACCCTTCTCACCCACAATATCTTGCGCCTGGGCTTGTTTAAGCAAAATATAAGGCGCTAAAGCAGGATAGTCTTTCTCCAACCCATCTAATAAGCTGAGTGCCTTTTCTCCTTGGTCTGTTTCAATGTAATCACTAGCCAAAAGATAACGGGCCCGTTCTTTATCGGGAGAACTGCCTTTTTCAGTAATTTCAATTAATTTAGCGGCTCGTTCTGGTAAAGATTGAGACACTAAACTAAATACGACTGACTTGGCTTTATTAGCCTCTGATAATTTCTCTGGCTGACTCTGACTCAAGTTCAACCATTTACTCAGGGTTTTTCCAGCTTGTGGTGCTGCTACCATACCCCCGACTAAAAAGGCACATAGTCCTGCACCAGCAATCAGATAAATTTGCTTGTTTTGTAGTTTCCTCAGCATGGATACCCGCAGTTAGTTTAGCGTCTCGAACAGAAAGATTTCGATCACTTTTCTGCAACTTTAACAGAAAGAAGGAGTTCAGGAGTTCAGTAGTATGGCTTACGCCACGCTACGCTATCAGTAGTTCAGGAGGAAGAATTAAATTTTCCCCCTACACACCTACACCCTGACTACTCTATTTTGGTAAAAGAGTAAAAGAATCACAAAATCCAGTAATACTCTTGGTTAAATATTTTTGCTTCTGTTTAGTCGTTTCTGCACTGACTTGATATAACCTTTTTTCCACTAAAAATATTCTTTGCTTGATAATTTTGTCACCTGGTTTTGTATAATTAACTTCTTTGCCCAAATAATCACCTAAATTTATTTTTTCTTCACTGATTAAAGTACCTTTGGCATTCTGTAAAGCTGTTTTTTTACCAGCATCTATCGCTTGTTCTACAAGATTATTTCGTTTCAGTAACTCAATATAATCTTCTGGATAATCAATATAAGCTACTGTATATTTTACTTCATCTTGTTGACGCTCGATAGTAAAAAGATTCACTTCTACAGTGCCATTTTTAGTATTAACTTTTTGTTTAGATTCTGTAGGTGTACCAGGCATTAAAATACTAAATTTACCTTCTGGTGAAGAAAATTTCTTCCAGATAGATTGAGATATTTTTTGAGGCTGATTAGCTGATACAGGTTGAGTGATTGTATAGCCGCTGCATAAAACAAATACTGTCAGAAAGTAAGGTGTAATTTTTAAGTTCATAGTTCTTGTTGTTACAAATCTGATCGTAAGATTATATTATTTACATAAATTTTTGCTATAAAAAGATACAATTTTTAATAGTGCTTCTACATAAATTCAACAAGGAGGCAACTAAAAAGTTTTAATGCTGACCGCTGATAACAGATGGATATCAAACCCCATCAAAAGCAGGAGGATAAACCACCTTACCCCGATACTTTTCCTCGTACCCTGACAAAGTTTTCACCATAAAAACGTCCTCTGGAACTGGAAAGGGAGATTCAATTTGATAATTTATGGATGGTTGAAAACCAAAGGGGTGATAAAGTTTAGGATAACCTAATACAACAATTAATGCTTCTCCTCTTTTGTCTGCTAGTTCCAACCCTGTTTTTAGCAGGGCTTTACCAATACCTTGATTTTGCAATTCTGGATGAACTGCCATTGGTGCTAAACTCAATACTGATAGTTTTTCTTTACCTACCAACTCAATATAGCTAAACATAATATATCCAACTACGGTATTTTCAATTTCTGCAACTAAAGAAAGTTCAGGAATATAACCGTTAGATGAGCGAATGATTTCTACAAGTTTAGCTTCTTTTTCTCCACCAAAAGCTAGTGTATTTACTTCTGCTATAGTTGGGTAGTCTATGATATGTTCAGGACGGATATTCATAATTATTTTTAACTATTTATGAAAGTGTATGATTGGATTGTAATAGGTGCAGGAATTACTGGTACTGCACTTGCTTATGAATTAAAGAAAATCGGTTTTTCTGTGTTGTTATTGGACCAAGATCAAACGCCGCAAAATGCCACTCGCTATAGTTATGGTGGGGTTGCTTATTGGTCGGGGACAACACCAATTACACAACTACTATGTCAAGAAGCGATCGCACGTTATCAAATTCTACCTCAAGAATTAGATACTGATATCCAATTCAGAGAATTAGATTTACTACTGACTATCGCTGCGGATACTGATCCAAAAGTAACAGCTACATCTTATTCCCATCTTAGCACTCCGCCCCAACTACTGAGTATTCAAGAAGCCTGTGAATTAGAACCACTGCTCAATAAAAATGCCATATCTGGTGCTTTAACCATCAAACACGGTTCTATCCATCCAGAAAAACTCACACAAGCATATATTCAAGCCTTTCGGCGGTTAGGGGGAGAAATACAGTGTAGTCAAGTATTAAAACTTACTGACACTTCTGATCTAGGAAAGAGTTTTCGGGGTGTAAACACTACTAACGCCACTTTCCACAGTGACAAAATAGCTATTTGTACTGGTGGACTAACCCGAAAGTTATTAAAATCAGCAGGTATCCCGATCAAAGTGTATTTTTCTCATGCAGAAATGATTGAAATTCCACCTGTAAATTTGCGGTTACAGACTATAGTAACACCAGCTAATTTACAACGTTGGCAATTAGAAATTGAGTCAACTCAAGATGATCAATTATGGAATGACCCTGGTAATGAACTAGTTCCACCCATTTTAGATGTAGGTGCAGTACAGTTTATTGATGGTAGTTTACGGTTGGGTCAAATTACTCGTGTGCTTACAGATCCTTATGCTCAAATTAACTCAAAGGAAAGTGAAAAATGGTTGCGAACAAGTATTATGCAAATATTACCAGATTTAGCAAATTTACCAGGAACTTGGCATCATTGTTTAGTCGCTTTTAGTAAAGATAAGTTACCATTAATTGGTGCTATTCCTGAATTTGACAATATTCATATTTTCTCTAGTTTCACTAGTCCTTTTGTTTTTGTTCCACCTTTAGCACAACGCTTTGCTAAATTTGCCTCTGGTCAGGAAGATGAAATAATTAATCAATTGGTAATTCTTCCGGAGTAACGAGTACCGAGTAATGAGTAACCCCATCACTAAAGTTAGGGTATTGAAACAAGGAAGCATTATTTCTAGTGCTTTGCATCTCGTTCACGCAGCGTGCCGTAGGCATAATAAATATTTTCTCTCTTCCCTGTCACCTATTCTCTCTATCAGAATCAATCAATTTAGCTGCTTCTTGTAAAAGTTGCTGCTGTTCATTGTGAATTATTTCTAACCTCTGATAAATTTCTGTTAATCTTGTTTGTTTATCTTGATAACTTATTGTCTCGACAAATCTGATTTTATTATTTTCAGTCTTTTGCTTATTCCCATTCGTCAAATTAGCTAATGCTAAAAAAATAGCTTTACTCAAAATTTGCCCCAAGTTTAAAGGAATTTTTAATATTGACCAACTAGCTGTCTCAATTAAATAGAAAATTCTTTTAATAATTCCTCCAGTACAAGCAATTATAAATAACAGAATTATGCCACTGATAATTGGGTGATTAATTGTCCAATTTAGGGTTTGTAAAAAATGTAGAAATTTAGGGTTTTGTGTTGGCAAATCATGAATATAGCCAGTAATTGTATTCTCAATTACTCCTGATGCGTTATTTGTTATTTGTGTAGCCGTTTGCCAGCTATTTTCTAAATAACCTTGAGCTTTATTTAAGGTGTTTGTGACTGTAGCAATTGTCCTACCTGACCACTGACTGCTGATAATTTGGGAAGTTTTTAAATTTTCTAACATAGAATTATAGATATTCAAATTCTGATGTTAATTGCAAATTTAGATTAACATCTAAGCTTGATTCTATTTTGTTTTTTTGCAACCAATCCTCAATTTGATGGGCTGGCATGGGTTTAGAAAATAGATACCCTTGTCCATAGTTACAACCAAGCGATCTCAAAATTCTCATTTGTGCAACTGTTTCCACCCCTTCCGCAACCACATCTAAGCCTAGTGTTTTGGCTAAAGTAATAATTGCTTGTACAATACCTAAACTGCATCTTTCTCCTTCTATACAGGATACAAAAGAGCGATCAATTTTCAGGGTATTAACAGGCAAATCACGTAAATAAGATAATGAAGAATAACCAGTACCAAAATCATCAATACTAATTTTCATACCTGCGGCACGTAACTGCTCTAAACAATTAATGATTGTTTGTGTATTAAGCATTAATGTACTTTCTGTAATTTCTAGTTTGAGTGTTACTTGAGGACAATTGAGTGATTGATAGTGTTGAATAATTTTGGCAACCATATCTGGTTCATGTAACTGAATACCTGACAAATTTACTGCCAAACTTAAGGGTAGATCATCTAAGAACTGATTTTGCCAGATATTCAACTGACGGCAAGCTGCTGCTAAAATCCAATCACCAAGGGGAATAATTAACCCAGTTTGTTCTGCTAAGGGAATAAATTTATCTGGTGAAATCCATCCTATTTGTGGATGTTGCCAACGAATTAAAGCTTCAAATCCCACTAATTTGTAAGAATTTAGACTCACAATAGGCTGATAAAATAATTGTAGTTGTTGTTCAGCAATTGCTTGTCTCAGTTCAGTTTCCATCTGCAATCGCTCTAAAGCTTTAGTCTGCATCCTTTGATTGTAGACAACGGTGGGATATTGTAATCCTTGTTCTTTAGCATTGTAATTAGCGATTTCTGCTGCTCGCAAAAACTCTTCCGGTTCATGAAAATCAACGTTACAATCTACTATACCAATTGTAACTGAGGCATAAATGAGAAAACCTTCTAACTCAAAAGGAGGATCAATTAGTCGATGTAGTTCTGTTGCTTTGATTTCAGCTTCACCTACATCAGTAATATTTCCTAGTACAAATGCAAATTCGTCTTTGCCGATTCTTGCTAAATAATCATACTTACACAAGCAATTTTGCAGGCGTTTTCCTACCTCAATTAGCAGTTGTTCACTTTTGATATGCCCAAAGCCATATTTAATTTTGCGATATTGATCAATATCTAAAAATAAAACTGCAAAATTATGCCCGTTATGTATATATTCTGGCAGCACATTTAAGAAAGCATTGCGATTAGGTAAGCCTGTTAATTCATCATAAAATGCTAAAAATTGCACCTTTTCCAAAGCCTGTTTGCGTTCATATCTGACCTTGGCTTCTCGTAATTCCCTTTCTATGGCTGGTGCTAGTCTTGTTAAGTTGTCTTTGAGTAAATAATCATGAGCGCCATCTTTCATTAATTCAACTGCAATTTCTTCACCAATTGAACCTGAGACAACAATAAAAGGAGTATCTAAATTGCGTTGCTTGACTAAATTCAGGGCAGCAACCGCACTGAAATGAGGCATGGAATAGTCTGTTAAAATTACATCCCATTCTTGACAATCTAGAGCTGCGTCCATTGCTTCAGCAGTCTCAATTTGTTGATAAACAACCTTGTAATTTGTTGCTTCCAGTGCTAATACCATTAATTCAGCATCATCTGGGTTGTCTTCAACAATGAGAATTCTCAGTGAATCATTCATAAAAATAGATTATTGGGTTAGAGGCGGAGGACTGTTGATAATCAACCAGTACATTCCTAGCTGTTGTAGAATATTCACAAACTGGTCATAATCGACTGGTTTGCAAATGTAGCTATTACAACCCAAACTATAGCCTTGGAGGCGATCACTCTCTTCATGAGAGGTCGTCAAAATCACAATAGGTAACAACTTAGTCCGAGCATGAGAACGAATTTGTTGCAGCACTTCTAATCCATTGATTCGCGGTAACTGCAAGTCCAATAAAATCAGATCAGGAAGGGAATCTAATGCTGGATTTTCTGTAAATAGATAGTTAATGGCTTCAACACCATCTCTAGCAATAACAATATTTTCTCGTAGTCCTGTTTGCTCAAATGCAAGTAGTGTTAGTTCTATGTCATCAGGATTATCCTCAATAATCAACAGCGTAGATGTCTGAGCCATATAGCTTGGAAATATCAAGTTCGGGTGATTGTTGATAATTACCGCATCTGTGCAGAATTTTCCTGCAATTTGCTGTAAGTCTGGAACTAGACATTATATGACAACCGTTTTCATTCTACAGTGTGAAATAAAAAGTTGCACCTTCTCCAACAGATGCATTTACCCATACATCACCGCCATGACGGCGAATAATTCTTTGCACAGTTGCTAAACCAATACCTGTTCCTGGGAATTCTTCCACGCTATGGAGACGTTGAAAGGCTTGAAACAGCTTGTTAGCATAAGTTTGATCAAAACCCACTCCATTATCCCTGACTATGTAAGTTAAGTAATCAGTGTTTTCACTTTCAGACACCAAAGTCGTGAACTCAATTTTGGCTTGTATTTTTTTAGATGTAAACTTCCAAGCGTTATTTAGTAGGTTTTCCATAACAATGCGTAAAAGTTGAGCATCACCCTGAACAATGATATTAGGAGAAATTACCCACTCTACCTGTCGTTTTGGTTCTGTTTCTGCCATTTCTTGAGCAATTTCTTGAGCAATCACACTGATATTAACCTGATTATACTGCATTTGAGTGCGGGTGACTCGTGAAAGTTGCAGGAGACTGTCAATCAGTTCCCCCATCCGCTGAGTTCCCACCCGAATCCGAGTTAAATAGTGCTTACCTTTATCATCTAATTGATCTTGATAACGCTCTAGCAATGTTCTACTAAATCCATCAATACTACGTAAAGGAGCGCGGAGGTCATGGGAAACCGAGTAAGAAAATGCTTCTAGTTCTTTGTTAGCTGCCCTGAGTTCAGCGGTGCGTTGTTGTACTATTTCTTCTAATTGTTCATTCAGTTGGTGAATTTTTAGTTCCGCTTGTTTGCGTTCGGTAATATCAGCCGCAATCCCTACATGACGTAATATGATGCCAGATTGGCTGTAAATAGGGAAAACACGGGCTAAAATCCAAGTTATTGCTCCGTTTGGACTCATGATGCGATATTCTTGCTTGAGGGGTTCTCCTTTGATCAAACGTTGACAAGCAGCCAAAACGCGAACTCGATCATCTGGGTGTATGGACTCACTCCAAGATTCAGGATGCTGGTACAGACTTTCGCAACTTCTTCCCCATATTTCTTCATAGCCAGGACTAACATATAACATCTCACTCAAGTCAGCAGAGTTAATATGAAAGACTTCGTGAATATTTTCCGCTAGTTCTCTAAACTTAGCTTCACTGTCTTTGAGTGCTTGTTCTGCTTGCTTGCGTTTCGTAATATCCGCAATTGAACCCACCAAGCGCACAGGATTTCCTTCTTCGTCCCATTGGGCAATAGCTTGAGACTCTACCCACCTGTAACTACCATCCTGATGACGCAGACGATATTCACTGTGATATTGGGGAGTCCGATGTGTAATGTAGTCCTCAACTTTTTTAATCACCTGTTCACAGTCATCAGGATGAAGATACCTCATCCACTCTGCCCTAGTGATAGTCAGATTTTGGGCTTTTTCTCCCAACAAATTGAACCAGCGTTCAGATAACGTGGTTGTATCACTGGCACCATCCCATTCCCAGATAGCATCTAAGGCGCAACTTGTGGCTAGTCGCCAGCGTTCTTCACTTTTACTTAATGCTACTTGTGTCTGTTTGAGAGAAGTAATCTCAGTAATAAAACCTTGAATGCTGTTGTTGCCATCAATTAATGTTTCAATTCCTTTTTCCCACAACCATTTTTCCTGACCACATTGAGTATGAATACGATACTCTACCTCGTAGGCATTTTTATTCTTGATTGCTATTTGAATTGCCGCAACAATTTTGGGTACATCTTCTGGCACAATTAAATCTTGAAATGTGCGATCGCCATCAGATAATTCCTTGGCACTGCAACCAATTATAGAGAAATAACCATCACTTAAAGTCTGAATTGAGTAATCACTATTAAAACTACGAGAAAACACAATTCCTGGTAAGGTGTTGATCAGATTTGATAACTGAAGACGGCTATTTGTCAAAGCTTGATTTGCTAACTCTAATTGGGATGTACGCTTTTGAACTTTTGCTTCTAAATTTTCATTAGATTCCTGTAATGCTTGTTGAGCATTTTGGTATTTTTTGTCAGTAGCATTTAAATATCTGGCATTCCACCATACAATTGTACCTAAAACACAAATATTGAGAATAGAGGGAACAATCAATGCTGCCTCAATATTAATAGTATTATTTCGGTAAGCCGACAAAAATAATCCTGAAGTCAAAATTGGCATCCCAATCACCAAAGGTAATATCATGTCCGGTTGTTCGCGTAGCGTCTCGTTAGAGATATTCTTATCATTAAGACAGCAGGGGGCAGGGAGCTTTCTAGCAGGGGGAAAAGAATTTTTTGGATTTCTGCACAACCAGTTATATCGCAAGTGATTAGGCGGACATGATATAAGAGATTACGGGCAATCATTCCACCCAGATAAGGATTCATTACTTCCCTGAACCAACCTCTTTCTGGCTCAACTAACAAAACTCCTATTGAGCATCTTGACCTTATGCCTTACGGCTGCAATTCTTCTTATGAGAACTACTTGTGCGACTGCAACGTCCCTGTCAGTGGTATGACCGCAATTTGTACAAACATGAGTACGTTTTGAAATGCTAAAGACATCCGTAATTATAATATTTTTGCGGTTTTTTGTATTCAATTTTAATTGGACTATACTGAATTATAATTAGCAATACATCTTTAGTTATATTTTGAATCTATCTCCAGATAGATGTTTAGTAACAATACTTATGATTTTTTTCAACTCTTACCGAAAAAATGGGTTTGAAGTTCCCCGTTCGGAGACGGCTTTGTGATCACATCAAATAATGGAAACAGGCAGGGCATTGTCTGTTGGGCGAGATGGCTGTGGAAGTAAGTAGGTAGGCGTTGAAATTTATCGTTATGGCAAGGCAAAAGGCAAGAGGCAAAAGGCAAGAGGGAAGAGACTTTCACCGACTTTACATTTTGTAACATACCTCGGTTTTTTCGAGCCGACTTACTTATATTCTTTGCCAACAGCCAACACCCTTCGTCACAATGGCTAATTACCAAACAAATCTAAGTCTGTAACTGCACCAACACTACTAGAAGATACGAGTTTGGCATATTTCGCCAGCACACCTTTTGTATAACGGGGTGGGCTTGGTTGCCAGTTAGCGCGACGACTAGCTAATTCTGCATCGGATATATTTACTTGCAATAATCGAGAATTAGCATCAATGGTGATACTATCGCCTTCTTCTACCAAGGCAATATTACCGCCAACTGCGGCTTCTGGGGCAACGTGACCAACTACCATCCCATAAGTACCACCAGAAAAGCGTCCATCGGTAATTAAACCAACAGCATCACCTAAACCAGCACCAATAATTGCAGAGGTGGGAGCGAGCATTTCCCGCATACCAGGCCCACCTTTTGGTCCTTCGTAACGGATAATGATGACATCACCGGCTGTTATTTTCCCTGCCAAAATTGCATCTAAGCAAGATTCTTCCGATTCAAATACTCTTGCTGGTCCAGTAATTACTGGTTTTTTCACACCTGTAATTTTAGCAACGGCTCCTTCAGTAGCTAAGTTACCTTTGAGAATTGCTAAGTGTCCTTGTGCATACATGGGACGATCCCAAGGACGAATTACATCTTGGTTGGGTGATGGTTCTGCTGGTATGTCTGCTAAAACTTCGGCTACTGTTTGTCCAGAGATAGTCAGACAGTCTCCATGTAGTAAATCATGAACTAATAGCATTTTCATGACTTGAGGTATACCACCAGCTTTATGTAAGTCTGTGGCTACATATCTACCACTAGGTTTTAAATCGCACAAAACTGGAACACGACCGCGAATAGTTTCAAAGTCGTCTAAAGTTAGTTCTACACCAGCAGCACGGGCGATCGCCAGAAAATGTAATACTGCATTGGTAGAACCACCAACGGCCATAATTACAGATATGGCGTTTTCAATAGATTTGCGGGTAATAATTTGCCGGGGTAATATCTGCTGACGGATGGCTTCGACTAAAACAAAGGCAGATTTTTCGGTGCTATCGGCTTTTTCCGCATCTTCTGCGGCCATAGTCGAAGAATAAGGTAAACTCATGCCCATCGCTTCAAAAGCGGACGACATAGTGTTAGCTGTATACATTCCCCCACAGGAACCAGCACCAGGACAAGCATTGCGTTCAACTGCTAAAAGTTCATTTTCGTCAATTTTACCGGCGCTGTATTGACCAACTGCTTCAAAGGAACTAACAACGGTTAAATCTTTACCATCGTAGTGTCCGGGTTTGATTGTACCACCATAAACAAAAATAGCCGGAATATTCATGCGAGCGATCGCTAACATTGCACCGGGCATATTTTTATCACAACCACCAATAGCCAGCACACCATCCATACTTTGGCCAGTACAGGCGGTTTCAATGGAATCTGCGATGACTTCCCGTGACACTAGGGAGTATTTCATCCCCTCAGTTCCCATGGAAATTCCATCACTGATGGTAATTGTGCCGAAGATTTGGGGCATAGCTCCAGCATTTTTGACGCTAATTTCTGCCCTTTGTGCTAATTGGTTAATCCCCATATTACAGGGGGTGATGGTGCTGTAACCATTCGCAATACCGACAATGGCTTTGTTGAAGTCTGCATCTTGAAAACCAACAGCCCGCAGCATAGCCCGGTTAGGCGATCGCTGTACACCTTGTGTGATAACTTTACTCTTTAAGTTTTCTGGCATCTATCTTTGTTCCTTCTTTAGCATCATCGCCATCATGACGATTTTTGTAGACAATTATTCTCTCAAAAATTAGTCATTAGTTATTATTTAGTTGTCAGTTGTTAGTTTTGATTCTCCCCCTACTTCCGTTTTTCTCTTCTCTGTCACTTGTCACCTATCACCTGTTACCTAAAAAGGCAGAAATTGTAGTAATACTGATCCCAAACTCCCGACAAAATCCATAAAGCTGGGTTTACCACTAGTTACTTTTTCACCATAGGGTGTTTTCAGTTCCAGAATAAACGCTTGTGCTGTTTGTATTCCTTCAGCATTTTTTTGTTCTGCAAACAGTTTTGCGGCCATTTGGGCATCTTCCAAGGCGCTTTTTCTGTCTAAGTTTTGGTAACTAGCTACACCACGGGATAAATACGCACCTGCATAATCTGGTTTAAGTGCGATCGCTTGACTAAAATAATCAATAGCTGGTTTTAGGTTGCCTTTATCAGCCGCTGCTACACCCCAAGCATAGAATTCCTCTGGTTTAGCAATTTGCAGAGGTATACCCACTGCACCTTGAAAGTTAGTACCGTTGAGGTTAGCGTTTGTCAATTCTACATTCATTAAATAAGTATTTCGCAAATCAGCACCCGTGAGATTTGCTTCATTGAGTTTAGCCCTACTTAAATTAACACCAAATAAACTAGCACCAGCCAAGTTTGCACCCCGCAAATCAGCACCTGTCAAATTCGCACGACTCAGGTTAGCACCTTCCAGGTTCGCACCTCTCAAATCAGCCCCCGATAAGTCAGCAATTGCTAAACCAGCATTAGCAAGCTGACAGTTTTGACATTTTTTAGTAGATAACAACTGTCTTATCTCTTCATCATTTGCTGCTTGCGCGGTTATTGGCAAGCTAAGGGTAAGCAAAAACGCTGCTGTAGAAATAATTTGGCTTTTCATACTTAGTGTTGCAATATATTTTCACCTTGACTCAATCTTTGTTGCATCTAGATTGAGATTGAGTGGATGATATGAGTAATTTGCGTCAATCTAACACAGTATTTGCTTGGGTAGCAATCTTACAGCAGCTATCAACGGAAAGCAGATTACTAACTAGAAAGGCTTGAAAAAACAGAAGTAGGTAACGAAACTTAAATTTGCCTAAAAACCTTTTTCCTCTTGCCTCTTGCCTGATCATAACGACAATTGTTAACGCCGACCTGCTTCAGTTACCGATTTATGTCTATCTCTGGATTTTTGTAATTGTGAGTTAAAGTAAAAACTTCATGGTTATAGGAAGGGGTTTCTACGAGTTCCTTTCTGGGATTAGACGAACCCATATCTGTCAACAGACTGACGCTAAATGTTAGGATGGATGCTAATAATATTTTTTCCAGCATAAGCGTAACTCCCCATAATTACCACACAATAATTTAAGAATTTAGTGGATATATTTTGAAACTGATTTAGTTAACTACAAATTAACAGCTAATTTAATCTAGTAACAGTGACTTTAATAATAAAAAAATTGTGATTAATATCACAACAGTATTTTTACTTGATTTTCAAATTTTCATCTAAGAGTAATCCAATAGTTGTTTGTGCTGAATGCTGAATGCTGATAGCTGCTATATCTAATGGTAGAAAAATAAATTCCTCCAAGGGAGTGATGAAACCCGAATCAAAAAACGTAGTAATAGAGCTATTGCCTGCAATAAATTCAGAAATAATTCTTTGCTATTTATTTAGCAAAATATGGAGGAATATAAGTATGGTTATAGATAGACACAGGCGTGCTTTAGGGGTATTTCCTGCTCGTCGTGATGCTGAACAGGCGCTACATGAATTAAAAAATTCTGGTTTTCCCATGGAAAGAGTTTCTGTAATTGCCAGAAATGATGATGGTCAGGAAATTGCTGGTACACCAGTGCGAGAAAAAGTTGGTGATAAAGCTGATGAAGGAGCAAAAACAGGAGCGATTTCTGGAGGGGTTTTAGGTGGATTAACTGGTTTATTAGTGGGACTGGGAACTTTAGCATTACCAGGAATTGGTCCAATTATGTTGGCTGGAGCTACTGCTACCGCCTTAGCAACAACTCTTGCTGGGGCTGGTATAGGTGCAGTCACAGGTGGTTTAATTGGTGCGTTGATTGGTTTAGGAATTCCTGAAGAAAGAGCCAGAATTTATCACGAAAGAGTAGAACGGGGAGAGTATCTAGTTATCATAGATGGTACTGATGCGGAAATTGCTAAAGCCAGAGAAATTCTCCATCGGTGGAGAATTGAAGAGTTTGAAATTTATGATCATCCAGAAAATAAACAAACTACCCCAGAAGTTATTCATCAGGATGTAACTGTTAATAAATACGCCATTGGTTACTTGACAATGCTGCAAGATGCAGAAGCAGCAATTAATGATTTACGAAATGCAGGTTTTCCCTTAAACCAAATTTATTTAATTCATAGAGAACGCCCACAAAGGAATGCTTTTGGGGGAATTCATGTTAGAGATAGCATTGCTCCTGCTGTTTTAAATCTGCCACCTAACCGGACTCAGTTTTACAACGATTGCATCCATCAAGGTAACTATATAGTCATAGTCACTGGTAATGATGCAGAAATCCACCAGGCTGCGGCAATTCTCAGCCGACATCACATCAAACAGTGGGAAGTTTACGAAAAAAATGGCCATCAGGATTTACCTTTGCAAACTGCTAAAAGAGCAATTGGTGTTTTTTCCCATCGTCGAGATGCAGAAGCAGCATTGAGAGAATTACGTAATGTTGGTTTTCCCATGAGCCAAGTTTCCCTGATTGGTAAAGATACAAATGGCGGTGTACACAGGGATGTAGACAGAGGTAATAGAGCCGACGAGGGACTAAAAACTGGTGCTGCTACGGGTGGGGCTTTAGGTGGTTTGGGTGGTTTATTAGTAGGTCTTGGTGCTTTGGCAATTCCGGGAGTAGGGCCTGTCATCGCTGGTGGAGCAGCAGCTACGGCTTTAGCCACAACTCTAGCAGGTGGTGCTGTGGGTGCAGCAGTGGGAGGTATTGCTGGGGGATTGGTTGGTTTAGGAATTCCTGAAGGACGAGCGCGAGTTTACAGCGATCGCTTTCAAAAAGGTGACTACTTAGTCATTGTTGATGGCACAGACGCAGAAATTCATCATGCTGAAACAATTCTCAAACGTGCAGGAATAGAAGAATTTTCCATTTATGATGCCCGTAATGTCAGCCAACCTCAACCTAGTTTTGAACCAGTCAGAAATACTGAAACCGTACCCAGCCATCATCCTGAAGAAGCTCCTGTAGTGATCATTGACCACCGCGAAAAAACGGTTTAATTTTCCTTCAATTAGTCCAAAATTAGGAGCATTGACATCAAAATTTTGCTCCTAATTTCTAACCTATACAATCAAAAAAATTACATTTATATCAAGAACTAAACAAATGAAAAAGTTAACTTCTTTCTTAATTGGTTCAATTTTACTTTTTAGTGCTGCTTGTGATAATACAGCCAAAACAAGTGTGAATGCTCCAGAACCTGGAGAAGCTCCAGCCAGCCCAGCCGCACAAACAACACAGGCTGCAAAAGAAGACGCTCAAAGTCAAGTCCGCAGAAGACAACTAAATGCAGATATTCGCTCCCGTGAAGAACGAAATTTGGCAACTGGCGATCGCACAGATAGAGCCACAGGGGATTTAGCAAGTGAAGTCCGATCTAAATTAGAAGCTAATATCCCTGGTGGTGAATTAACAGTAAATGCTGCTAAAGATGGCACGGTTACTGTCTCAGGAACTGTGAGTAATCAGGAACAATTAGCCAAAATAGAACCTTTATCAAAAGAAATTAAAGGAGTCAAAAATGTAATTGTTAAAGTAGCTGTTGCACAACCAAAAAGGTAAAGTTGCTAACAATTCAATTGATAATTGACAATTGTTTCCTTCAAGGTTTAAAACCTCCTCTTTGAAGCGAAAAAAAGAAAAAAATTCAGATTTTTCCATCCTCCTGCCTTGCCAGGGAGAGGAAATTGTCAATTGTTCATTATTGAACTTTCCTTTTCCCCTTCACCGAGCGTCAACTGTGGATAAATCCACCACTTCGTGGTATTGTGCGAAAAGTTGTCACTTAATCCCTGAATACGGTCAAAAACCCAATAAGTGGAGACAGCTAAAAAATCCAATCCAGGCAACATTGAGATTAAACTCAGTGAAGCCATGAGAGGCGCTTTGGCTACGCCTTTAAGAGTCCGATTTTCGGTCTACTTAGGAATCTCTGTAGCTATAGCTCGGAGAAAAGTCAAGTTCAGTCACTTATCAGAACTGTTCTGCCAAATGGCAAACGTTATGGAAACTCAACAACAGCCACCAGAGACAGTAAATACAGGTACACCTGAAGGTGGATTAGCCCTTGAGGGTGCAGCAACGAGTAAGTTGCCAACACTACCGTCAGCTAAAGCTCCTGACACCCAATGGCAACGAATTAGCAAACAAATCCTTGACTTGTTAGACCAACTGCCCAATTATATAGGTAGTTTTTTTGACAAAAATAAGCAAGCTATTTTCACTCTTGTTTTGATTTTGTCTGCGTTTGTTACAGTCAAGGTAGAAATTGCTGTCCTAGATGCTGTTAATGGTGTGCCGTTACTAGCTCCCATTTTTGAGATAATTGGCATATTTTATGCCATCTGGTTTACTTTCCGTTATCTCATCAAAGCTGAAACTCGGCAAGAATTATCCCACAAGGTTAGTTCATTCAAACAGCAACTTTTAGGTTAAGAATTGTCAGATCCTTTAATATCAATCTATTTATGAATTTAATGTAGGGTTAGCCTTTTTTACCCTACATTTTTTATCAGTTATGTAGGTAGAAACTAAAAAACCCAACTATAGGACTCCTATTTGATTATTGAACAAAACTCCGTACACCTAAATCTTCTACAACCCTTTTGCCTTTTGCCTCTTGCCTCTTGCCTGCCTACACAAGTATTTATGGCTTACGCCACGCTGCGCTATCAGGAATCAAACCGGATGCCTATATGTAAAAAATAATTAACAAGCTGCAAATTCTCTTCCCTCTTACCTCCTGCTTTCAATGTTATGTATCTTTAGATAGATCATCTAAAGTAATATTTATCTTTAATTCACTTCTGAAGATAGTATTTTTATCATCTCCAAAAAACTAATCTAGTTCTCGAAGTTATTTCTCAAAACAATTAAAGATAACTAAAAAGAGGACTAAATATATGGCTAATAACCCAGTTAAGAAAACAGTAGATTCTGCTCATCGAGTTGAAGCAGATACTTATGACCGGGGAATTATCCCAGCCGAAACAGCCGCGCGTATGGCTAGAGAAGGAGAACATTATAAACAACTGCCCACTGAAGAGAATTTGTCTAACGCCCCTACAGATGATCAAACAAATGTTGAAAGTATCCGCACTACCGATGGTTACACTGTGGATAAAGAAGGTTTGTTAAATAATTATCCAGTTGAACCAGAAATGTATTATGAAGTTCCCGGTGATGCACAGGAAGAGATGGCTGAAGAAACCGCAGAACGTTTGCAAGAACTCAGAGAAGTGAATGAAGATAAGGAAGGTGAGTTAACAGAAAAAAGAGACAGTCGCGGTAAAGGTCCAGGAATAATTTAGTTATCAATTGATAATTGTTTAATTTCCGGATTAAAACCTCTCCTTTCAAGGAGAAAAAAAGAAAAATTTTCCTGTTATCCAATTTTCTCACTTTCTCCTGAGAGGTAATTGTCAATTATCCATTGTCCATTGATTAGTCTTTCATCTCCACAGTTAAGTTAGGCAAACCTTCTAATTTTTCTGTGGGAATTTCTTCTGGTGTAGATGGTACAAAAACCTTCAAACCTGCTGGTATGCACTTAATTTCTACAGGAGTTATCCCAATTATTTCTCCATCTACAACTACTTTTTGCGGTGGTTCAGTTGTAATTTTAAGGTGTTTGGATCGCAAATAGCCAATGTCATTTCGTTCTACTGGTGTACCTGTAGAGGCTGTTTGAAATAAATGAAATGTGGCTGCGATCGCACCTACTTTCGTCTCTGGTGCTACAATTGTTAAATCTAGTAATCCATCATCAAAAATAATACCTGCTGGCCCTTGAGCTAAAACAGAAGTGGGAGGTGCGGCATTTGCTACGGTTACTGCTGAAGCAATAGTTTTAATTATTTTATCTTCGGTTTCAATTTCTACATCAAATCTTTGCAAGTTTCGCAGTTCTTGAAATCCAGCTAAAATGTAAGCCATCATCCCAAAGCGATTTTTAGCTTCTCTATCTGCTTTTTCTACAGTTGCTGCTTCAAAGCCAATTCCTGCTAATAATACCATCTGTCGCTCATTGCAACAGGCTACATCTATTGTCCGGGTTTTACCTTGTAAAATTGTCTGACAAGCTGCGGCAATTGTATCAGGAATACTTAAAGCTGCGGCAAAAGCGTTTGCTGTTCCCCGTGAAATAATCCCAAAGGGAATATCTGTATTAATTACTGCTTCTGCTGCTGCGGATAATGTACCATCTCCCCCAGAAGCAATAATTGTCTCTACTCCCCGTTGTACCGCTGCACGTGCAAGTTCATCAGCATCAACTTCTTCGGTGGTGAAATAAATATCTAAGGCAATTTCTGGTTCTAATATTGACCTAATCTGATCTAGTTCTAATTCTGGATCACCCTGACCTGCAACGGGATTAAAGATTAAACAAGCAGAACGATTCATAAAGATAAAATCATAAAGTTATGGATGATACCTAGTTATTCCTAGCATAGTTGTAAAATTTAAACTTCTCTCTCAAGACTGGTTTAACAAAAGAGCCAAATTTTTTAACGAAGGCCGAAGGCCGTTGTTGTAACTGGGATTTATACCTCACTCCAAAAACTTTTCGCCTTAAAAGGTGTTAGCGTAGCGAGACGAAGTCCGGTTTTAGACCCGATTGTTTTGATAAAATTACTAATGAAGCTAGGAATTGGTTGGTTCACGTTTCATTTGAGATTGCTATATTTTGGTACACTAATTACCTGATTACGACCCTTTTTTTTAGCTTGATATAGGGCTTGATCAAGGGCGATAAAGAATAACTCTAATGAATTTATATAAGCTTCTTCAAAAGTTGCTAACCCTAAACTAATGGTGTAATTAATTCGTCCATCAGCCGCTGGATTTTCTTCAACTCTTGTTCGTAACCTTTCAGCAATCAGAGATGCACTCTCAATATTTGTGTTTGGTAATAAGATGAGAAACTCCTCTCCTCCCCAACGACTGACCAAATCTTGAGAACGGAGAGATTGTTTAAGGGTGTTAACTAGGTGCTGTAAAACAATATCTCCATAGGTATGCCCATAATTATCATTAATTAATTTGAATTTATCAACATCTATTAAAATTAAACTAAAGGGTGTTTGACTGCGACTAAATCTTGCTACTTCATGGTGTAAATACTGTTCTATAGCTCTACGATTTAGCGCCTTTGTTAAAAAATCGGTTGTAGCTAATGTACGTAAATCTTGATGCAGTCGTTGATTGACCATCATAATAAAGCCGGAATTACGCAGGTAATCAAATAAAAATATTGACCAAAATGTGATGATATGTATGCTATTTGCTTGCATGAAAGATTTTGTGTTAGTCAATGGTATTATGACTGCGCGTAGAAGTGAGACAATTATCGGAAGCATGATAGTAATAGGAGTAAACAGAGAAGATGCGAACAGTGATCTCTCTAGATTCGAAAAGAGATAATAGACAGCAAGAATATGAATTATGGTTATGGATGAAATATTAATCAAATTCCTGGATAAAAAATCATCTTTGATATAGACATAATAAACCTGGATGACAAAAAAGGCAGAACTAAAAGCAACTACAATCAGGTAATTTATGGTCTTGCCAACAAACTTTACAATGCCTATGGTGTACATTATTTGAGCCGTGGTCATCAATGAATTACCCACAAAACGGAGATTCAGGAGCAATATTTGATCTGATAAAAATAAGCGCATGGGGAACATGAGAAATCCCAAGGCTGATAAAACTGTGCCAATCGCATAAATACCAACTCCGCGATTCTGATTTGCTAAGAAGAATAAAAATACCAGTGTAATTGATTGCAAAACAGATGCAGCACTCACCATCAACGACATAGTGCCAACATCAATCATCATCATGGTAACTGAAAAATTCTGCATATAGGTAAATCCTGAAAAAAAAGGATATGTAAAAATATACCTAAAGTTTTATCAGCCTCAAGGCTGCTGTTGATGTATGAAAAATGTAAACAAATGTAAAGACATGAGTTCAATCCGGTAAGTCACTTGCTGAGGTAGTCTAGATCAATGTGAATTTATCGCCTGGTTTGACAAAATTGTTTTATGACTTCAGTTTCTAGCCCTCCACGCACTATTCGTATTGGTTCACGTAAAAGCCAACTGGCTTTAGTTCAAACATACTGGGTAAGAGATCAGCTTCAAAACAGCTTCCCTGATATCACATTTGAAGTCCACACCATGTCTACCCAAGGCGACAACATCCTGGATGTAGCATTAGCCAAAATTGGCGATAAAGGATTATTTACCAAAGAACTGGAATTGGGAATGCTGAATCAAGAGATTGATTTTGCTGTTCATTCACTCAAGGATCTACCCACTAACTTACCACCAGGGCTAACACTGGCAGCAATTACTGAACGGGAAAACCCAGCGGATGCCTTGGTACTGCATGAAAAATACAAAGGACAGACTATCGACACTTTACCAGCAGGTGCAGTGATAGGTACATCTTCTCTCCGCAGATTGGCACAATTACGCCATCAATTTCCCCATTTTACTTTTAAAGATGTGCGGGGAAATTTGAATACACGCATGGCAAAATTAGATGCTGGTGAATATGATGCTCTAATTTTAGCGGTAGCTGGTTTAGAAAGATTAGGAATGAGCGATCGCATTCACCAGAAGTTACCTCCAGAAATTTCCCTTCACGCAGTGGGACAGGGTGCTTTAGGTATAGAATGCCGTGCTGATGACCCTGAACTGATCACCATCCTTAAAGCCATTGAACATCCGCAAACACGCGATCGCTGTTTAGCAGAACGCTCTTTTCTCCGCTCTTTAGAAGGCGGTTGTCAAGTACCTATTGGTGTAAACACAGAAATAGTTGGTGATAATTTAACACTAACAGGTATTGTAGCTAGTGTAGATGGTCAAAAACTGGTAAAAGACATCGTTACTGGCTTGGCTAAAGATGCCGAACAACTAGGAACAGAACTAGCAAACATCTTACGCCAACAAGGAGCTACAGAAATTTTAGAAGAAATCTTTACCGAGATTAAACGCGGATCATAAGGTGACTGGGGAATTGAGGAGATGGGGAGATGGGGAGATGGGGAATTGAGGAGATGGGGAGATAGGGAGATGGGGAATTGAGGAGATGGGGAGGTAGATTTTAGATTTTAGATTGGAGATCACAAAAACAATCCAAAATCCAAAATCCAAAATCCAAAATCCAAAATCCAAAATCCAAAATTAAGAATTTCTGTCACCTGTTCCTTGTACCCTGTTCCCTATAACCTGTTCCCTTTTTTCCAATTATCAATTACCAACTACCAATTACCAATCAATACCATGCGGATTCTATTTGTTGCAGCTGAAGCTGCTCCCATTGCCAAAGTAGGTGGAATGGGTGATGTTGTCGGTGCATTGCCAAAAGTCCTCAGACAAATGGGGCATGATGTACGGATATTCTTACCCTACTATGGTTTTCTGCCAGACAAAATGCAGATTCCTTCAGAACCAATTTGGAAGGGATATGCTATGTTTCAGGACTTTTCAGTTTACGAAACCGTCCTTCCTGGAACAGATGTCCCTTTGTATTTATTTGGACATCCTGCCTTCATGCCTCGCCGTATTTATGCTGGAGAAGATGAAGATTGGCGGTTTACCTTGTTCTCCAATGGTGCAGCGGAATTTTGCTGGAATTATTGGAAGCCAGAAATCGTCCATTGTCACGATTGGCACACAGGAATGTTACCCGTGTGGTTGAGCCAATCCCCAGATATTACTACTGTATTTACCATTCATAACTTAGCTTATCAAGGTCCGTGGCGCTGGTATTTAGAGAAAATTACTTGGTGTCCTTGGTATATGCAAGGTCACAACACCATGGCCGCAGCAGTGCAGTTTGCTGATAGGGTAAATACAGTTTCTCCTACCTATGCAGAACAAATCAAGACACCTGCTTATGGTGAACAAATTGAAGGTTTGCTATCTTTTATTAGCGGTAAGTTATCAGGGATTATCAACGGTATAGATACAGATGTTTATAATCCTGCTACTGATAAATATATTACCCAAACTTTCACCACTGATACCTTAGATCAGCGTAAAGCTAATAAAATCGCCTTGCAAGAAGAAGTAGGTTTAGAAGTTAATTCCAAAGCCTTTTTAATTGGCATGGTGAGTAGGTTGGTAGAACAAAAAGGTCTGGATCTGGTATTGCAGATTCTTGATCGCTTCATGGCTTATACAGATGCTCAGTTTATCTTATTGGGAACTGGCGATCGCTATTATGAAACCCAAATGTGGCAGTTAGCATCCCGTTACCCTGGACGTATGGCCACCTATCTTTTGTATAATGATGCTCTTTCTCGTCGCATCTACGCCGGTACTGATGCCTTCTTAATGCCGAGTCGGTTTGAACCTTGCGGTATCAGTCAAATGATGGCTTTACGTTACGGTTCTGTTCCTATTGTCCGTCGCACCGGAGGATTAGTTGATACTGTTACCCACCACGAACCCGTAGAAGCAGCAGGTACAGGTTATTGTTTTGACCGTTATGAACCTTTAGACTTATTCACCTGCATGATTCGTGCTTGGGAAGGTTTCCGCTACAAACCCCAATGGCAAGAATTACAAAAACGCGGTATGAGTCAAAACTTCAGTTGGTATGAATCTGCTAAACAGTACGAGAACCTCTATCGGTCAATTTATGGTTTACCACCACAAGCAGAAGAACCAACACCAGAACCAGAATCATAGCAAGTAACAGGATTTGAGGAGTATGGCTTGCGCCACGCTATGCCTACGGCACGCTGCGCGAACGCTATCAGGAGTTCAGGAGTAAAGATGAATTGAAGAATAAAGAACTAATTTTTCTTCCTCATTTCCCCTGCTCCCCTGCTCCCCATATTTGAGACACAATAAAGCAAGTATGCTTTCTAATAAACCGGGAATGAGATCCTGTATTTGATTATATATATTTTTTTATATATTTTTTTTATATATTTTTTTATATGGGCGTACAGATTCCCATTATAATAAAAGCATAATATTTAGTAACAAATTTGTCAAGGATTAAATCAGGCGCAGATGCCAAAATTCCGAAAGAAGTTAGGCATATCTTTGTAACCCAATGATTTAAGCTTGTTGTATGTATCTTATATTTAACGGTAACAATTTTCCTGATGTTGACCGAGTTACCCTGAAACAGCAAATAAAGAACTCAAGAGTTTTTTATGAAAAAAAATACTATATCTCGGTTATGTACTTATACTTTGATAGGGTTAATATCTTTAACTTCTGTTTTAGCTACAGCTAACTCTGCATTACCTCAGACTGTCAAAGCTGCTCCCGTTAAGCAAATTCCCTTACCCAGTAGCAATTTAATCTGGCCTACTCACGGGATTGTTTCTCAAGGGTTTCGTAAATATCAACATGAAGGAATTGATATTGCGGGTGCTATTGGCACTCCTGTTGTTGCCGCTGCATCAGGTACAATTGTTAAAGCTGGATGGGATGATTGGGGATTAGGAAATCTTATTGAAATTCGCCATCCTGATGGTAGCGCAACAGTCTATGGTCACAATAATCGTTTGTTAGTGAGCAAAGGTCAAGAGGTTACTCAAGGGCAAATCATTGCAGAAATGGGATCTACAGGTAATAGCACAGCACCTCATTTACACTTTGAATTTTATCGAGATGGTCGGTTAGCAATTGATCCGATCAAACTTTTATCCTCTCCAACTACTGCCCAATTACCAGTAGAGCAACCAGTTACTCCTTCGCAACCAATTCCTGTCAGCATTGCACCTATAAAAGCTAATGTTGAATGTGCTGGAACAGCAGTGATTACAGGTGAAACGGCAAAAATTCGTGTTCAAGTCTGTGAAGAAAACGGCCAACTGTTTTACATTGGACAATCAAAACAAGATGCTAGTAACCCTGTCAAGATAGTTGCTTGGAATGTTGGTAAAAATAAATATCGAGCAGATAACGGTTCTTTTTCATACTTAGTCAGTCCAGAAAAGGTGGAAGTTTGGCGTAATGGTAGTCAGATTCGTTCTGATAGTTTTAATACTTCCCAACACGCTGGCAATTAAAATTACTGTTTGTTTCCGTAAGTTATCATTTCCTGAAAAACACCATAGTGTGACAGTTGAAAGGGCGTAATATGGTGTCAAAAATTCTGCAAATTAAAGAGTATAAAATGTAAGCATTCAGCCGTCAGCCGTCAGCCGTCAGCTATGTACCTGGAATCTTGAAATACAAAGAAGGAAAAAAACGGATGCAGATAACATTCCTGAAATTAAAACTTCTGAATCCTTGCTATTGCTACTATTGGCTGTTAGCGTAGCTTGGCGTAGCTACTTACTGATTACTGATTACTGATAGCTGAATACTTACTATAAAATACATCTAGATTTAATCTAGAAAAAATCACAGACACTGTTTGTAATATCTCCAATATTTATATCAAGGAGCAGAAAATTATGGAATATATGGCTTATTCCTATATGTATATGGCGAACGAAGAGACTCCCGTTACAGTGGATTTGCATCTTCCCAAGATATCATTTAATTGGCAAAAATTACTGAAGTCTTCTGCTTGGTTGGCTTTAGCTGGTATCAGTGTTTTAGTTGCTTCTGTTTCTCAAATTCAGCAAGCCTCAGCAGATTATGTGAGAACTAATGGTAATTGTTTATATATTCGTAAGGGTCCTAGCAGTGATTATTCATCGGTAGCTTGTGTACCCAATGGTACAAATATTGGGGAAACTGGAAATGTGAGCAATGGTTATGCTCAAATCACTACAGGACGTTACCAAGGAAATTATATTGCGGAAAGATGGCTTGGGATGAAGCCGGGGAATTCTCATGGTCGTCCTGGCCCTGGTGTTGGTGGTCGAATTTTGCTTAGACAGGGAGCCAGGGGTGAGCGAGTGAGAGTTGTTCAAAGAGCTTTAGGTATTAGAGCCGATGGAGTTTTTGGACCAAATACCGCTCGACAAGTCCGCAATTTTCAAAGCAGAAATGGTTTGCTTGTGGATGGTATAGTCGGCCCAGCTACTCGCAGAGCTTTGGGTATCAATTGATAATTGATAATTGATAATTTACCCAATCATCAATTACCTATTACCCATTATCCATTACCCATTTGCAAATAATTTTTCACAATCTGCAAAATGCGTTCTGCTGCATGACCATCACCAAAGGGGTTAATAGCATTAGCCATTGCTGCGTAAGCTTCTGTGTTACTTAATAACTCACTTGCAGCAGCAACAATACTCTCTGTTTGCGTTCCTACTAATTTAGCTGTTCCGGCGGTGACTGCTTCTGGTCTTTCTGTGGTATCTCTGAGAACGAGTACCGGTTTACCGAGACTTGGTGCTTCTTCTTGTAACCCACCAGAGTCTGTTAATAATAGGTGCGATCGCCCAATTGCTCCTACTAATTCTGCATAATCTAAGGGTTCTGTCAAAAAGATTCTGGGATGTTTACCCAATAGTTGCTGTAATGGTTCTCTAACGGTAGGATTCCTGTGTAAAGGCAATAATAAAGCTGTATCAGGAAACAGATCCAAAATCTGTAAAAATGCTTGAGCGATCGCTTGCAGTGGTTCTCCCCAATTTTCCCGACGATGGACTGTTGCTAATATCGTCCGATATTGATCCCAGTTTAAACCGGGAATATCACAAGCTGGGTTAGTTGCAGCCACATTCAACAAGGCATCAATTACTGTATTACCTGTGAGGTGAATTTCTCCCAACACACCGGAAGCTTGCAAGTTTTCCACCGCCAGGGAAGTAGGCGCAAAATGTAGTTGAGTAATTTGGGAAATTAACCTTCTATTAGCTTCTTCGGGATAAGGATTAAATAAATCATCGGTTCTTAACCCTGCTTCCACATGACCTACAGGAATTTTTTGATAAAAAGCCGCCAACGCCGCAGCAAAAGCAGTTGTTGTATCTCCCTGAACTATCACTAAATTGAGCTTTTGTTCTGTAAATAAAGCTTCTAAACCTTGTAAACTCCGACAGGTAATATCATTCAGAGATTGTTTAGGCTGCATAATCTCTAAATTCCAATCTGCTTTCAGGTTAAATAATTCCATTACCTGTGCAACCATCTCCCGATGCTGTCCAGTCAGAATTACCTGCACTTCTACATCAGGTGAACTTTGAAAAACTTGAATTACTGGTGCTAGTTTAATCGCTTCGGGACGAGTACCTAAAATAATCCCAACTTTATTAGTCATTAGTCATTTGTTATTAGTTATTAGTCATTTGTTATTAGACAACCAACAACTGACAACTGACAACAATTAAAAATGAAAAAACCCGGCTTCACCGGGCAGATGTACTGTTTGTCGAATTTAACAATGTTAATTATTTGAGTTCACAAGTTAAAGGACAAGCTGCGTAAACAGTGGTTTGAGCTTTGTCTTCCTCACCATGTAACCAGCTTAACCATTTAATTTCTTTGGGATGAATACCTTTAGCAGTTAGTACACCAGCCACTATTAATACTGCCATAACATTGAACATGATTAAACCACCTGCTACCAGTAGCACTGCACTCACAGGCATTACTGATTGCAGAACAATCGACAACAGGCATCCGACCGTAGCCATTAACACAACCAATGGAAAACCAACAACAAGCAGACATACTGCTAATGTGAAAGTCCAGATTAAAAAGCTTTTAATCATCAACAAGGAGTAGGTCTTCCCTTGATTAGAGCTTTGAGCCAAAACCATGACTTTTCCTCCCAATTACACAGCAAAGTTTAAAGCTGAATTTTTTAGTTGTAGCTCGCTGTTTACGAGTTAACTGTTTTGATTCAGTGAAATCCAGTATATAGAACCCTGGGATAAAGATGAGCATTTCTTTATTAAACTTTACAGTTAATTTTTTGTAATTATGGAAGTGTCGTCTAGTTGGTATTTCTGTGGTCTGACCTCTTGACTCATACGTCTCCAGGAATAGACCTTTGTGGATAGAATCGCAACAGTCTGATCCCCGAAACCTTTATTGGAGTTAGCTTAACATTTCTTATAAAAATTAGGATTCCTTCTCATAATTCTCAGGCGATGCTGAAAAAATTATCTGCTGTTGATTTTATGGGTCGTTTGAGTGGAAATAGATCACAAATTTCTCATTTAACACCTGGAAATATTCATACCTTACATTCTAAGTAAGAATAAATACTGTGATATTATCAAATATTTAAGGGATAACACTGAAGATTAACCTGTGTAAAACAAGGTTATATTGGTTAAAGTAGTTGGATATAATCAGTAAAATATCCTGCAAATAGCAGTGAAAAAATACATAAGGAGGTGGATGAACTGAAACTAACTGTTGTGCCTAATTTCAAATCATTTACCTCTGTGTAAGTAGCTCAACTAAAAAAACGTAATTCCTAGATTCCTGACTTCTCAAAGCTGTTAGTTATCTATCTTCTGAGCTTTTTATGTTTAATTTTGTTGACCTACTGATCAGGTCTTTACATAACTTCAAGTATTTCCCAAATTTTGTGGAGAACAGAAATTTTGTTAAGGCTGGTAACGAGTAATTGGTAATTGGTAATGAGTAGAAATTCTTACCTATTCCCTATTCCCTAAGTTGATTTAATTTTTAACCTACTCAAGTTGAAGATATATGACAGAATCACAAAGCCGTAATCTACCACCTGCACCACCACCACTAACAACATCTGCTGCACAGCGCCCCACACAAACGATGCAGATGCAAACAGAGATAAAGAGTAATCCTCCTGTAAGGACTGCACCACCTCCACCACCAACTGGGATGCAACGTCCAGCGGCACCACCACCAATGCCACCTGCACCAGCTACTCCTAAACAGCCGTCAGGAATGACTTTGGCTCAATTGGTGCAAGAAGCTTTTGATCAGGGATATTCTGACGTTCACGTGGGTATAGGTGAAAAACCCCGCTTCCGTAACCGAGGAGAAATTCAAACAACGAATTATCCAGAAACTGATAAAGCGACCTTTATTAGTTGGTTACGGGAGATCATGACTGATGCAGAAATCCAACGCTTTCAAGACAATTTAGAATTTGACGGTGCGACTCAGTACGAATTTGCCCGTGTACGGATTAACGTTTTTGACTCCCTTCGCGGCTATGCAATGGTACTGCGGTTGATTCCGCTCAAAATATTGTCGATGGATCAGTTAAGATTACCACCAATATTTCGAGATATTTGCCATTATCACAAAGGTTTGATTTTGGTGACTGGGCCAACTGGTTCTGGTAAATCTACAACAATGGCAGCAATGGTTGACTACATCAATCGAGAAATGCCCAAACACATTATCACCATTGAAGATCCCATTGAATTTGTTCACCAAAGCCGCAAGTCTCTGATTAAACAGCGGGAAGTGGGAATGCACACCCGCAAGTTTGACAATGCTTTAAAAGCAGCTTTGCGGGAAGACCCAGATTTGATTCTGGTGGGGGAAATGCGGGATAAAGAGACTGTGAATACTGCCTTGAAAGCCGCTCAAACTGGTCACTTGGTGATGGGAACCTTGCACACTAATAGTGCGGTGAAAACTATTGAACGGATTCTCAATTTGTACTCAGGTGAGGAACAGGAAGCCATGCGGGTGGCGGTTTCTGAGTCTTTAGTGGCGGTCATTGCTCAAGGTTTGTGCCGTACAACCGATGGCAAGCGGGCTGCTTTCCACGATATTCTGATTAACACTGAAGCAGTGAAAGAATGGATTAAAGATGGTAAGTATGATGAAATTACAGAATTGATGAAACAAGCTAGTTTTGACGGCATGATTACTATGAATCAGGCTTTATTCAATCTCTATCAAGAAGGACGCATTACGGAAGAAACTGCAATAGAAATGTCACCAACTCCCAATGAAATGATGCAATTCCTCCGTGGTCGTGTTTAATGGGTAATGACAAGAGGGTGTAGGGTGTGGGGTGTAGGGTGTGGGGTGTAGGGTCTAGGGTCTAGGAAAGAACTTTTACCCCATCTCCCCATCTCCCCATCTCCCCATCTCCCCATCTCCTCATCTCCCCATCTTCCCATCTCCCCCTTTCTTGGATGCTTGTGATTAAGTTGAATTTGGACAAAGTAGCTAGACCCCAGTTGTTTAAAGGTATTGCTCTGTTTACACCTGGAGGAGATTTAATTTACTGTATTGATCCTAGTAAGCAAGATCGATGGCATTTGCATTTGTGTGCGTCTTTGCAAGAAATCCTGGATTTACCAGAACCGCCACATTTTTTAGTACCTTGTTATACAGCAACTATTGACCACTGGTTAAACCCACGTACACAACAAGTACAAACCTTTGCAGAAGCTTATCCAGCAGTTATGCGTCATCAATCTGTACTACGAGCAATTTTTGGTACTGGGGAATTAGTCTGGCAACCAGCACCTTGGCAGGATGGTTTGTGCGATCGCATGGTGTTAGCAACGTATCGCGCTTCTTTTCCCCAACTTTGGGAAGATCATGATTTAATCGTGCGTTTAGACCTGGCAGATATAGCACCAAGATACCCTCAAAATACACTGTATCCGCAACGGGAAAAACCTAATACTCAAGGCTATGTGTTACGCCTGTTTGTTGCTGGTCATAGTGCATCTACTGAACGCAGTTTAGAAAATTTACATGAATTACTAGAGCGATCGCTAAAATATCCTTATACCCTGAAAGTGATTGACGTTTTAACACATCCAGAACAAGCAGAAATCGATCAAGTTTCGGCAACTCCCACCTTAGTCAAGGTTTGGCCTCATCCCATTCGGCGCATTGTTGGCGATTTGGATAATGTTGATAAACTATTACAAATGTTAGGAGCAAAGGATAATTGATAATTGATAATTGATAATTGATAATTCGTAATTGTGAATTAAGCATACAAGTCTTACAACAAAAGCCTTTTTACTCTGTCAACTATAAATCTCATTACCTACTCAGTTATGTACTTCACTTGGTTAGACAACAATAGTTGGTTAATAGAAATTGGCGAACAAAGGATACTGCTTGATCCTTGGTTAGTTGATTCCTTAACTTTCAGTAATTTGGATTGGTTATTTAAAGCTTATCGTCTTCAAGATCGACCAATACCAGGAAATATTGATTTGATTTTGTTATCTCAAGGTTTGGAAGATCATGCTCACCCACCAACTCTTAAGCAGCTTGACAAAAATATTCCGGTTGTCGCTTCTGCTAATGCTGCGAAAGTAGTAGAAAAATTGGCTTATACCAATATAATTACTCTCAATCATGGTGAAATTTTCACTTTGAACAATCAAGTAGAAATTCAAGCTTTACCTGGTTCTTCAATAGGCCCAACTATTTTAGAAAATGGTTATCTTCTTAAAGAATTGACCAGTGGCTTAAAAATTTATTATGAACCACATGGAAATCATTCCCCACAACTTAAACAGCTTGCACCAATAGATGTGGTAATTACACCAATTGTTAACTTTGATTTACCTTTGGTGGGGTCGATAATTAAAGGTATGAATAATGCCTTAGAAGTCGCTAAATGGTTGCAACCACAAATTATGTTACCAACAGCAGCGGGAGGTGATGTTTTATTTGAGGGATTATTAAACAAATTTTTGCAAACCAAGGGAAGTATTGCAGAATTTCAGGCGTTATTAGAAAGAAATAATTTCACTACACGAGTAATTGCACCTAAACCAGGGGAACAGATTGCTTTTAATGCTGAGTCCTGAGTAAGAATTTTCTTACCTGTTGGGAGCATCCCAATGAAAGCAAAAATAAACGCAGCAATACTAAAAACTCTCTTAAAACCTCTTAACTTTGTGTCCTACCCTGCGGGAAGCCGCTCCGCGTCTATGCGTTCTTTGCGGTTGATTCATACCTTGGATCAATTGCCTTTCTTTCAAAAAAAATAAACTTACACATTTGGGATGCTCCCTACCTGTTCCCTGTCACCTGTCACCTGTTCCCTGTTCCCTGTTATAAATGGATTGGATTACCTTACTGCGATCGCTACAGTCTGATTTTCTTCAAAGGTTAAAATCTGGTTCTCTACTTCACTGTGAAGCCGAAGGTCAGCATAGTGAATTAACTATTATTTCTGGTAAAAGATTAAAGGCATTACGGGAATTCTGCTGGTTGATGGCAGAAAAATATAAACGTACTTCCCCAGTCCGTGATGTTTTTATTAGTAACCTCAAAGGAAAATTAGGTGAAGAAGTAGTCAAAGAACGGTTAGCTGATTTTATTACTGAAGTTGATTATGAGAAACGCTTTGGTGGTGATGGAAAAAGTGATTTTACTCTCACCTCAAACCCTGCTCTTGGTGTAGAGGTGAAATCTCGTCACGGTACTATTGATAAAGTTAGATGGTCAGTCAGTGCTGAAGAAGTAGAAAAAAATGCAGTTATTGTTTGTATCTTAATTCAAGAAGAAGTAAATGAAGCTCAATCAGAATATCATCTTTTTCTGGCTGGGTTTCTACCTACCAAAATGATTAAATTAAAAACAGGAATAATTTCCTTCGGAATCAATCAATTATTATATGGTGGAGGGTTACTCTGCTATCTAGAACAACAAGTTTCTCTAGCTAACTCTCCTCAACAAGAATCTCATACTGAGCAAACAACTATATCTAAACAACAAATACCTAACTATCCTACGTCGCCAGAAATATCTAAATCTTTAGAAACCGACTTAACAATTGCTGAAAAGCTGGGAGATGAATATTATTTAAAAGGTGATTATGCTGCGGCAATTAACAGCTATAATCAAGCATTACAAAATAAATATAATCAAGCAAATATCCATTATAAAATAGGTTTGGTTTATCACAAATTAGGTGATTATCAAACAGCGATTTTAGATTATAATAAGGCTATTAACATTAATATTAATTACGCCAAAGCTTATAATCACAGAGGGTTAGCATATTATCAATTAGGGAATTATCAGGCAGCGATTGCAGATTACAATCAAGCAATTAGAATTAATCCAGAATTGGCAGTTAATTATAGCAACCGTGCTGATGCGCGTTTTCGGATTGGAGATAATCAAGGAGCAATTGAAGATTATAATCAAGCAATTAGAATTAATCCTCATTATGCTATCATTGGCAAAAATAAAGAAATTACTGCATATCTGTTAGAGAATAAAGAGAATAAACATAAATTAATTCAAGGAATTAAAATTTCTCCTAACGATGCTATTGCTTACAAAAACAGAGGTAATACTCTTGCGGAATTTGGAGATTATGAAGGAGCAATTGCAGATTATAACCAAGCAATTAAAATTAATTCTGATTACGCAGATGCTTATTACAGTCGGGGTAATGCTTATTTTGATTTAGGAAACCATGCAGCAGCTATAGATGATTTTAATAAAGTAATTAAAATTAATCCTAATTACACTGATGCTTATTACAATCGCGGTCATGCTCGTTTAATTATAGGAGATAAGCAAGGAGCAATTGAGGATTTCCAGAAAGCAGCAGATTTATATTGGAAAAACGGACAACTAGAAGAACATAAAGATACACAAGCTAAAATTCTAGATTTAGAAATAGAAAAATCATTAGATATTTTAAATTTCTAAAAATTTCTAAAAATCAGTTATACGAATTAAAAGTTCACAATTTAAAAATTTAAAAAAATTAAAAATTTTGGGTATATGTCTGTTGCATTCTTTTTTACTCTTGGTATAAAATTTATAATATTGTATCAACCTGGTTCTTGAGTATGATTGTTAAGTCAATAAATATTAGTGCTGTCTCTGCCCTATTTTTTTTAATTAGTATCAGTAGCTTCCACAATGCAGCTATAGCATCTGCCAAAACTCAATCCCAGTTATTAGCAAAACAGCAAGTTAATAACACAACATCTCAGCCACATCCAGTTTTTAAATCAATTCTTCCCAAATTAAAACAAAAGAGTCAAATTAAGATTCTATTACCGAAGTATGTTCCTGAATCAGATGGAGAAAATAAACTTTACGCGATTATCGAAACTGTTGGAAAAAATAAGTATGACATATTACTAGGTTTCAGCCCAGATTGTAGTGGAGGTACAGCTTGTCGTCTGGGTATTATTAGTGCTGAAGCTATTAATAACAAAACTCCTAAACTCACTGGAAAATTTGTATCTATAGCTAAAGGTATTACTGCCTATTTTGTAGATGCTCAATGTGGTGCTAATTGCTCCGACTCTACATTAACTTGGCGACAAAAAGGTGTGCAGTACACTATTGGATTAAAAGCAGGTAAGCAGACTGAATTAGTAAAAATGGCAAAATCAGTAATTGCATTTTAGAAAAAGATCCTTGACTTCTGTAATGAAGTTGGGGATATGAGTATAAGTAAATCGTGTCTAATTTTACCGTAAGGAATACACGTATCAGATAGTATTGCTATAGCAGCATATAATGACAGCATATTGCAGAAAAATGCTGTAAAAATTGAAATATTCGAACTATTATGAATCAGCAGCAGAACCCACAACCACCATCACCTCCACAGCCTGTAACACCATCTCCAGTAGCAGATACAAAATTGGGGAAAAGCACCAAAACAGTAGTGATGAACGTTCTAGAATTTGTGGATCAGTTATTTTATGGATTCATGGGAGAGTTGGGGAGAACGGTTTATGCTTCCATTCAGGATGCGATCGCTCTTAGTATTCTCTTACAAGTTCCCGGATTAATTGGTAAAATCATTATTGGTAAGGATTTCTCCAGTTTTGATGTTTGTTTAAAAGAAAATCCATTAGGTGCGTCCTGTTACGCCTGTTTTATTATAGTTACATCAGATTTCTTACTATGGATTGTTCTCGCTGGTCGGATAATTGCTCGTTTTTGTGCTGATATTAAGAATTTGCGGAAAAAACCATAGGAGCAGCAAAATTATGACATTAACTAGCCACAAGCAAATTAGCCTTTATCAAGAAGCTAAAGCCGGATTAAATTCTTTAGTCAAGCAAACGGCTCAAGTTGGTTTAGGTTTTTTAGTCATGTTATTGCTCACAGGTGGGAATCCTCCTGCTTTTACGGTAGGATTAAGTGTTATTGCTGGAATTGGTTTTGTTGCTTGGAGTGAAGAAAAACGACTAACCAAACAGAGATTAACAAGTAAAATGCCTGTTTTAAAAGAAGAAATTCAACAGCAAGTAAAACTGCTTCTGGAAGCAGACACAGAAAACTTGTCTGAATTAATTAAAAGTGCTGGATTAAATCCATCTGCAGATTTAGTTGGAGCTAATTTCGTTGGTGTTAAAGGTGTTGGTTGCACCCTCAATAGTTTTAACCTCAGTGCTGCTGATTTAAGTGAAGCTGACTTGAGACGCGCTGATTTGAGTGGTGCTAACCTCAAGGATGCAAAACTACGGTCTGTTAAACTCAGTCGTGCCTATTTAGTAGGTGCTAATTTATGTAATGCAACGCTAATAGATGCTGATCTCAGTCATGCTGACATGAGAAATAGCAACTTGAGTAATGCTGACTTGATTAATTCTGACCTCAGTGGTGCTGACCTGAATGGTGCTAACTTAACTGAGACAAATTTCACCAGTGCCATAGTAATTAATACTCTATTTGGTAATAATGCTGGACTGACTGATGATGTTAAATCTGACCTGAAACAGCGAGGGGCAATTTTTCCCCAGGATCAACTTGTTCCCATAAAATAAACACAGTGCGTTACCCAAACTAAGAAAATTGTAGGTTGGGTTAAACGAAGTGAAACCCGACATTTCCCGAATTTTGTTGAGTTTGCATTTTAGCCTGTTCAAATCTCTTTAACCCAGATAGCCAAACCACCCCCACGGCCACGCGCTGCAATACAATTCTCCGTAACTAAAAAGAAAGCAAAAAAGGGTAATTTAGCTATGGGTTGGTTGTAAAAATTCTCAGATTGAACTTTACCAGAACGAATAGGTTGATTGTAAACAACACGATTAAATAAACTAATCTGCATTTGGTTAAAGTCAAATGCCAATAGATTTTTTTTACCTAAATATTGTGCTGATCCGGTCAGCTTTAAGAATATCGAGCCTAATTGTACCTGATTGGCAATTTCGCCTCTAACTAAAGCATCTTCAGTGGCACTAAAAGAAATATAAATTTTCACGAATTTAGGTACATAAAATCCTTTGCCTAAAATAATTCCTCCGCGCTGTCTGACTTTTTTAGTACCAGTAGCAAAGCACAACCGCCATTTACCAATCAGAGATGGAAAAGGATAATTAAGCCGTTGTTGTTTGGCAGTCTTTTCTGCTTGCAGCAAAGCATTGACTACTACCTCAGCAGTGGGGGGTTTGCTCCCTTCTCTATACGCAGTGGCAGTGTGGGAGAGAATGCTGAGAAAATCAGGCGTAATAGTAGATGTCAAATCAGCAGTCATGAGAACATTGGTAATTTAGGGTTTTATCGGCATTTGCTCATTATCTTCATAGATTCTAACCTTTATTTTCCTTAACAAAGGATAGGGTTTAGCTAAATCATGTTAGCGTATATACAAGGAAATCTATCAAATCCTCAGTCCACCTTGGCAATGCAACAACTTCCATCTACCACGCCTCAACCCCAACATGAAAACAGATACCCAGATTGTTTGTACATGGAATTACAAGCAATTCCAGTTAATCCTGATCAAATTGATCTGCCTGTTACCATGCACTTTAACGAACAGTGGGAACCACTATTAAATGGGCGTGTTAAGTTTGGAGTGAAAGGTGGACAACTGAAGCTAAAGCTGAAAAATTGTAAGATTCCTTATGATTCCCATGAACTGACTGGACGTTTTGTTCTGAAACCTGCTGTGTGTCAGGTAACTACAAATGGTTCAAAATCAAACCCCACTTGGGAGTTTGAGCTAAGTATTGGTGCAAGAGTTTTGATAGGCTCACTTCAGAATCAGAAATTAGGAACTGTGCAGCTAAGAAACAAGCCATGCTCTGTGGAAGCAACATTTGAGGTTTCACAGCAATATGTCCATTTAATGGAAACAGAAGGGCTATATCCAACGAATATAAGTCGCAATAAACAGATAATTTTAGAGGCAAGTTTCAGGAAATATCTGCTGGAATCAAAGTTACAACCCTATCTCAGTCGAGCAGAGTTGCACTATGGCTAATGAAGAATCTCTTCAGGAAGTTCAAGAATTAATTCAGCGAGTTGTCGAGGCAGAAACCGATGACTTTTCCGCTTTGGTAGAAATTGCTGGCTTAGATCCTCTACAAGACTTTGCTGGTGCCGACCTGAGATATGTAAACCTGAGCAGTGCCGACCTGAGATATGTAAACCTGAGCAGTGCCAACCTGAGAGATGCAAACTTGAGCGGTGCAAACCTGAGCGGTGCAAACCTGAGTTGTGCCGACCTGAGTTGTGCCGACCTGAGAGATGCAAACCTGAGCGGTGCCAACCTGAACAGTGCCAACCTGAGCAATACAAACCTGAGCGGTGCTGACATGAGAGGTGTCACACTCAGAGGAATAAAACTGAAAGATGCCGACCTGAGTCGTGCTGACCTGAGAGGTGTCACACTCAGCGGTGTCAGCAAGTTCAACTGGGCAGATGCCAGCTTCAACCTGTTAGATACTGAGCAGAGAAGTGCCAATCTGTTCGATGCCAATCTGAGAGATGCCGATCTGAGAGGTGCCAACCTAAGAGATGCCAACCTGACTGGTGTCATACTCAGTGGTGCCAACCTAAGAGATGCCAACCTGATCGGTGTCTACCTGTATGATGCCAATTTGAAGGAGACCGACCTGAGCGATGCCGACTTGAGCAGTGCCAACTTGAACGGTGCTAATCTGAGCGATGCCAGACTTGTAAAAACTCGATTGTCTAGTTCAGATTTATCTGATGCCATATTGGTTAACGCAAATCTTATTGGTGCTGACTTAAAAAAAGCCCGATTGTTGGGGGCTGACCTGAGTGAAGCTGACTTAAGCGGCGCAAAAGTTAAAAATGCGCTATTTGGATATAATCAGGGCATTTCTACAGCTATGAAGCTCGACTTAATTGAACGTGGGGCAATATTTGAAGATTATCCAGGTGATCGCTCTCGTGTCCTCACTCCTGTTTAAATACTTTGTGGAAATAATTTCGGAATGTGATCCCTAGAATCAAGATGAAGAAGGATGATAGAGTGCGATCGCCTCTGGCGCTGCGCTCTGTGCGATCGCTACTGACCAAAAATCTATTTATTCCCTAACACTTCCTACTCATTACCATTAAGTTAAGTGTCTTTCCTCTCAGGAAGGATTAAAAATCCAAAAATCTTTAGCACAATAGAATAACCCAATAGTATTTAATGTGGTTTGAGGAGTTTCCAACTCACCTATAAAAATAGCGAGGTGAATTATGGATACTATCAGTTTCCTGAAGCAATATAAATCAGGACAGCGGAATTTTCAGGGCATAACTTTGCATCAAGCAAAGCTTACTCAAGCTAACTTAGTTGGTGTCAATTTATCTGAAGCTGACCTTAGCGGTGCTGACCTAAGTGAAGCTAACTTGAGTAAATGTAATCTCAGCCGTGCAAATTTAACTAACGCTGACCTTAGTGGTGCAAATTTACAAGCTGGCAACTTGAGTGAGGTAAATTTGATTGGTGCTGACTTAATAAAAGCTAACTTTCAAGAATCCAACCTCAGTCGTGCAGACTTGCGAGGTGCAAATTTAAGGTTGGCTAACCTCCTGGGTGCTAACCTGAGTGAAGCGGAAATAAGTGGTGCTGATTTTAGTGGTGCTAATCTTCAACAAGCCAATTTAATAGGCAGCAATATCAATGAAGCAGAACTCAATAGTGCAGATTTAACTAATGCAATTCTCACTGAACGAGAAATAACTGGGCAAGTTCTGCACATCGGTTTATCCCATAAATGGATAACTTGGGCTGGGAGCTATTGATATGTTTGGGGAAATGGATAAGTAAACAGTTATCAGTAAACAGTTATCAGTTATCAGTCTCTTCACTGTTTCCTATTCACTGATTACTGTTTACTGTTCCCCAGAAAAGAATCGAACCGTTGCCATTCCTCTTAACAAATAAGTAGTTATACTCACTAGACTACCCGCGCAAAACAATATAACTTTAAGTTATCTCTGACTGGTCTTTGACTTCTGATAGGGGATTCTTTATAACAGTTGTCAGTTAAATGACAATAAAAAGTTATTATAAAATATGGCTTATGCCACGTTACGCTACAGACAGTAAAAAACTTTCAACTCTGTTAAGTAGTCGTGCAAAATAAATTTTCTAGTTAGGAGAGGGAATAGGGAATAGGTAAGGAATACAGACATTTTTGTTTTCAATCAATATATACAATTAATTTTGCTTGGGTACTTATCTGTCACTCAATTTTGGATTTACAATTTTGGATTTTGGATTAACTCCACCCTCAAGTCTGGAAGCTTGAAAATTTTGGATTTGGGATTGACGTTAGCGAAGCGTACGCAGCGCAGCGAGTATTTTTCTGTCCTGAAAGACTCCTGACCTATACCAAATTTTTTTAATCTAAAATCTAACATCTAAAATCTAAAATTCCCGGTCAACTGCCATATTATAGTTAATAATATTCAATTTGCCATTTTAAGTTCTCAAGCAAAATACATCTGAATCAAGAGGAATAGACCTTGAATATACTGGTATTTTCTTTACTCATCTGGTTGGGATCATTTAGTGCTGGGTTGCTAGGATCTTTAACTGGCTTAGGAGGGGGAGTAGTAATTGTTCCTTTATTAACTTCCGTTTTTGGAGTTGATATTCGCTATGCTGTAGGTGCTTCATTGGTATCTGTAATTGCTACATCTTTAGGGTCAGCATCCACATATATTAAAGAAGGTTATACAAATCTGCGGTTAGGAATGTTTCTAGAGGTAGCAACAACTATTGGTGCGATTATTGGAGCTATGGTTGCGACCTTTGTTTCAGTCAAAGTTCTGGGAATAATCCTGGCAATAGTGCTAATTTATTCAGCATACCTGTCTCAACGACCTAGACCAGAACATATTGACAGTGACGCAGCAGAACCTTTAGCAACATATCTCAAACTTAATAGCACTTACCCCACTCCTGATGGATTAATGTCTTACCAGGCACATTCTCTTCCTGGGGGGTTTAGCATTATGTTAATAGCGGGAATAATTTCCGGGTTACTAGGAATTGGTTCGGGAGCATTCAAGGTATTAGCAATGGATCAAATTATGCGGTTGCCTTTTAAAGTTTCTACCACTACTAGTAATTTTATGATTGGTGTGACAGCCGCAGCATCAGCAGGAGTTTATTTAACGCGGGGTTATATTGATCCAGGGTTGTCTATGCCAGTAGTTTTAGGTGTATTGCCCGGAGCTTTTTTGGGAGCAAGAATCTTAATTGGCGCTAAAACCCAAATTTTGAGAACTATTTTTAGTTTGGTACTGGTAGTAATGGCTTTGAAGATGATTTATAACAGTTTCTAGGTAGGTTTTTATGTATAAAATTAATTCTGGGTTTCGATGGACTTTAACAGCAAAAGCAGAGAGTGAAATTGTCACACTAGTTTTACTGCCAGAAACGCTAGATGCTGATCATCAACAGTTAGAACAACAGCGCCAAGCCAATATAGCCATGTTAAACAATTGCTGTGAGATTAACAGTAATTACAATTTTATAAAAACATCAAGTGACCAATATTTAGAATATTTACTCAGTAATTTACTTAAATATGGCGTTTTAATTGCTAGTGCAGTTATTGTGTTGGGTGGGATATTGTACTTAATCAGTCATGGTGCTGAACCTGCTCAATATCATTTTTTTCAAGGATCACCATCTGATTTGCGATCGCCCCTAAGTATCATTAATGCTGTTTTATCAGGTAGCAGTCAAGGCATCATTCAATGCGGATTATTAATATTAGTGGCAATTCCCATTCTACGGGTGATTATTTCTTTTTTGATTTTTCTAGTGCAGCGAGAATTTATTTATGTAATTATCACCTCTTTAGTTCTCGCTAGTTTAACTTATAGCCTGATTGGAGCGCATTATTAAGAATTGATAACTCATATCATGGGGTGATTTTCGCGGAAAGATACAAAGGAGGAGAGTCTGAATTTAATATCACCCCACCAATACTAAGCTGTTGTGCATTTTAAATGTACAACAGCAAGTCAAAAGTCAAAAGTCAAAAGTCAAAAGTCAAAAGTCAAAAGTCAAAAGTCAAAAGTCAAAAGTCAAAAGTCAAAAGTCAAAAGTCAAAAGTCAAAAGTCAAAAGTCAAAAGTCAAAAGTCAAAAGTGAAGAAAGTTTCAGGGTACTTTTCCTCAATATCGCAATATACAATCTAGCTGCACAGCAGCTTACCTGAACGGTTTGTTATCACTCTCAGCTATTGCTCAAACTAGCCTCAAAATTATTCAAAATATCAATATCTTTCTTCACTGTTCTCTGTTCTCTGTTCCCTATTCTCTAACTCTACGAGTACGTTCTGAAATCAAACCGGATTACCGTATTTTTTCAGAAAAACTTTTGTAAAGAATATATAAAGCTACTTATGTTCTTTTGATATACTGTAAAAACAATAGTTTCTTTGTTTGTATGAGAACTATAGCCTTCAAATCACAACCGATTAAAATGAGTGTGACAAGTTTGTTAGGCTCATTTGCACTAATGGCATTAGGAACAAGCATTGCTCATGCTGGTACTGTAACTGCTACTTTAACAGCAGATAACCATTATGGACTCTACTATGGTCAAGCTGATGGTAGTGGTCTAACCTTGGTAGGTAGAAATGAATTTGGTTCTAATGGGAATCCAGGTGAATACAATTGGTCTTTACCAGAAACTTACAATTTCCAAGCCAATTCAGGAGATTACTTATATGTTGTAGCTTGGGATGATGGCGGTCCACAATCTTGGTTAGGCCAGTTCACACTACCTGATAACACTACATTATTCTCTAATACTACAGATTGGGAATACAGTATTGGTAGTGGACAAAACCCTGGTACATTGGGGAATTTACCAACATCAACTACGCTCGTATCTGACATCACTAGTGCAACTTGGCTAACACCATTAGCTTCTGTCCCTAACACTGGGAGCAATGGAATATGGGGAGCTATTCCTGGCATATCTGCTTCAGCTAATTTTATTTGGACTGATGACTTTAACAGCACTGCCACTGATAATAATTACGTGATATTTAGAACTAAAGCCCCATTAGTTGCAATACCAGAATCCCAACCTATTACTCTTGTAAGTTTGGTTGTAGCTGGGTTAAGTGTGCAAATGGTGCAAATGGTCAAGCATAAATTTAAAGCTCCTTAGAGGATATCGGTTAGGGCATGATTTTTCAAAGATTTTTTAGCGATTGCCTCCAGCACTACGCTCCACGCAATCGCTATTTATTCAGTAGTTAATCGTCAAAAACCTGAAAAGACCGAATTTCGTGATTACACATTACATCAACAATGAACGAGCTAGGAAAAAGCTGGCTATCGTTTTACCATCTACAGGTTGTCCATCACGAATGGCTGTTTCTAATTCTTCAGGAGTGAAAAATACTGTTTCGATATCTTCATCTTCTTCTTGTTTTGGAGGTGTCTCCAGTTTTTCCAAATCTCTAGCCAAGAAAGCATAGAGAATTTCATCGGAATAGCCAGGAGCCAAGAAAAACTCTCCCAGTTTATCCCACTTATGAGCGCGGTATCCTGTTTCTTCTTCAATTTCTCGTTTCACCGTCTCTAAGGGTTCTTCATTCGGTTCTACAGTTCCGGCTGGAAATTCTAACAATCTTCCCTGAACTGCAAACCGATACTGTCGCACAAGGATCAGTTTACCCTCAGAGGTGACAGGAATAGCCAGAGCGCCACCAGGATGACGAATACACTCCCATTCTCCTTCAGATTTATTGGGTAAACGCAAGCGATTAACTTCAAAGTCAAACTTGCGTCCTTTATGAAACAAACGTTGCTTGAGTAGTTGTGGTAATTCTCTACCTAGTGGCATAGTAAAATTCTATTGTCTGCAAATACACAGAATATATACGGGGTGGTGTTCACAAATCAGGGTTTTTCTGCGTTGAGTGAGGTAATTCCAAGAGCCGTTAATTAATCCTTAACTAAATGTACATCAGAACGGTCTACTTCTTGCAGTAGATTCTCAATTGTCCGTCCAGATTTTGGCTCTCTCCAAGTTGGGGCAATCTCTGTCAATGGTACTAGGACAAAAGCTCTTTCGTGCATCCGGGGATGGGGGATCTGAAGATTTGGTTGATCTAAGATTAAGTCATCGTATAATAACAAATCCAAATCTAGAGTTCTCGGTCCCCAATGTTCGTGACGCACACGCCCAAATTTATTTTCCACAGCTAACAATGTTGCTAACAATGTTTGAGGTGGCATTTTTACTTCCAATATGGCACAGCCATTTAAATAATCTGGCTGAGGTGGTCCGATAGCTTTAGTTTGATACCAACTGGATTTTGCTGCCAAAATAATACCAGGAGTTTGCACTAAAGTCTCTAGAGCCGCTGCTAAAATAGCTTGGGGATCACCCATATTACTGCCAAGAGCGATAGCACTTCGCACCTTTTTTTTAGATAGATCAGCTTTGGTTAATCCTTTCTCTATCTCGACGGGGATCAATCTTGCTTCATCGTTTGTAGAGGTTGCCAATGGTTTTGATCTCCCAAAAATTATTTAAAAATTTGCAGAACCCAATTTGATTAACAGTTTTGGAAATAACAAGGTTGGAGACTGAATCAAATTGATGATTTATGAGATATTATAAAGAAATCGAGCGAACCAAAACCACCGAGATTAAGTATTGGAGCTTGGCGAAAATACTCAATCACGCTTAAGACGAGTCTAAGTAGACCCGCTGAACCAAGAATCTGCAACCCTTGAGGGCGCAGAGTATCAAACTAATGGCAAGTTATTGAGCCAACCTAGGATTCTGACAAGGTAGTTAGGTGGCGATAACTTAAGGGAAAAAATCCACAAATTTAAGTAGCTCTGACGAGGAGAAACTGCTCTTGCCCCTTGGGAATCATCAAAAAAACGAGGAGTCCACACATGAAAACTTACCATCGACAATGCTAGTAAAGGCGAAGCATTTACTGAGCCAGATGTCGAGTTTATCATCTGGGATGGTTGCCAGAATTAGTAGGAGCGATAAACCTTTTTATCGTCAGATTTGGTTTTGGACAGGCTTGAGTTTAGGTGGCGGGATCGTTGCTATTGGTTATGGTATTGGCGCAATAGATAGTTCTTTGCCAGATAAAGCTGAACTCAATGCGGTAGTGCGAGAGCAAACACTAACTATTAAAGCTGGTGATGGTACAATTCTCCAGCAGCAAGGAGAAGCAACTAGAGAACAGCTAAAATTAGAACAAATACCAGAGAATTTCAAGAAAGCTTTTATCGCTTCAGAAGACAGAAGATTTAAACAACACAATGGTGTAGATACTCAGGGTATTCTCAGAGCAGTTGTCAATAATTTGCGATCGCAAGATGTCGTCGAAGGTGGTAGTACCATCACCCAACAGGTAGCGAGAATTCTTTTCCTCACCCAAGAAAAAACAATCTGGCGCAAACTCAAAGAAGTTCGTCTGGCTCAAAAAATGGAGCAAGAACTCAGCAAAGACGAGATTTTAGAGCGTTACCTCAATCTGGTTTACTTAGGTTCTGGTGCTTACGGTGTAGGAGATGCGGCCTGGGTATATTTTAGTAAATCGGTGGATCAACTTACCTTGTCAGAAATGGCCACCATTGCTGGACTAGCTCCTGCACCTAACATTTATGCCCCAGATAAAAACCTCCCAGCAGCCATAGAAAGGCGAAATCTGGTGTTGCAGCGAATGTTGGAAGATGGAGTAATTACAGCTGATCAAAAACAAGCCGCTACCCAAGAACCTCTCACAGTTAAAAGCAGTTTACCCAAACGTCTACAGGTTGAATTTCCCTATTTTACCACCTACGTTCAACAGGAATTACCAAAATATGTTACGCCTGATGTGTTAGCAGCAGGAGGGTTAGTTGTAGAAACTAGCTTAAACCCAACTTGGCAAAAGGCAGCAGAAGCCGCAGTAGACAAAACTTTAAGAAATCAAGGCAGTTGGGAAAACTTTAAAGAAGCAGCCCTAGTAGCCATTGATCCTCGCAACGGTGAAATCCAAGCAATGGTAGGTGGTAAAGATTTTAGTCAAAACCAGTTTAATCGTGTCACTCAAGCACAGCGACAACCAGGATCGACATTTAAAGGGTTTGTTTACGCTACAGCTATAGCTACAGGCAAAAGTCCCTACGATAGCTACTTGGATGAACCGTTTGTAATAGATGGTTATGAACCAAAAAACTACAGTGAAAAATTCTATGGTTCGATGAACATGAGAGATGCCCTCACCCGTTCTATTAACACAATTGCGGTGAAGGTATTAATAGATGTGGGATATGAGCCAACCATTAAACTTGCCCATGATATGGGTATCAAATCAGAACTTAAGCCTACCTACTCTTTAGCACTTGGCTCTAATGAAGTCAATCTTTTGGAATTAACCAGTGCTTACGGTTCATTTGCTACGCAAGGCTTACACACAGAAGTACATGGGATTCGGCGCATTCTGAACCGTCAAGGTAAAGTTATTTGGTCTGCTGATTTCAAATCTCAGCGGGTTTTAGATGCAGATAGCGCCGCGATTATGACCTGGATGCTACGCAACGTAGTCAACAACGGTACTGGTGGTGCAGCCCAATTAAATGATAGACAAGTAGCTGGAAAAACTGGTACATCAGATGAAGCCCGTGATTTGTGGTTTATTGGCTACATTCCCCAAGTAGTAGCAGGAGTTTGGCTAGGCAACGATAACAATCGCCCTACCTATGGTAGCAGTAGTAGCGCCGCCTATACCTGGCATGAATTTATGGAAAAAGCGGTCGAGGAAATGGCGGTAGAAAAATTCCCGGAACGACCTAAATTAGAAGATCGCAAAGGTACAATTAAAGCCCAACCTATCAAACCGAGCAAAATTGTTAATCGCTCTATTGCTGCTGACAATGATGAAAAATCTGATGCAGATAATAGCGGAAATGATTATTCATCCAGAAGACGCAGACGCAGAAGAACTAACTCTGAAGTAGAACAGCAATCAGATTACACCCCAAGACGCAGAAGACGTTACCGACAACAACAGGAAGAAGATACAACTCCTAGAAGACGGCGCAGATATGAAAATTCTGGTAGTTCTGCTTCTAGAAGGCGCACCAGAAATCAAGATTCCAATTCTTCAGGTTCTTCCTCTGCTGGAAGTAATACTCCTGCTAATTCTGCCCCATCTAAACCTTCTTGGCGTGAGCGACTAAAACCAGGTTCTTCTTCATCAGAGTAATTGGGTGTGGGGTGTAGGGTGTAGGGTGTAGTGAAAGCAGGGAAAGCAGGGAAAGCAGGGAAAGCAGGGAAAGCAGGGAAAGCAGGGAAAGCAGGGGAAAAATTACTTCTTTCTTCTTTCTTCTGACTACTGAACTACTGAACTACTGATAGCGTTCGCCATACTACTGAACTCCTGAACTCCTTTTTCCCTCCCCCAGACCAAGTATTTCCCACTGATGAGAGATGTAGGTGACAAGCTCGTTTTATACTTTGTTAAGAAGTGTAAAATAAAGTCGGAGAATATACTCGTGCATTTATTACTAGAAACAGCAGCGCCAGCCGCCGCAGGAACACATTTTCCATTAGCTTTTACATTGGTGTATGTAGTTGGTTTTATTGCTGCTGTCACCATCGGTTCAATAGCTTGGTACAACTCCAAACGTCCCCCCGGATGGGAAAGCAAAGAACGTCCTGATTTTGTACCTAAAGTTGATAAAGATTCATAGGAGGCAGGAGGCAGGGGGCAGGGGGCAAGAGGCAGGGGGCAGAAGTTAAGAATAAGAATTAAGTTCTTCCCCTACACTCCACACCCCACACCCCACACCCTCTTCTTTAATTCTGCACATCAACCCAACGACGGTATAGTTTTTGAATTTGTTTAAGCAAGGTTACATGACCTGGTTGGGTTAACTCATGAGATTTGCTCAACTCCTCTAATTTAGTGAGCAATCTTGCTTCTTCAATTGCTACTTCACCATCGCTGTAAATTAAGCCGCTGATAGCTTCTATTAAATTCTCGCAATCTTCCAGGCTGGGGCGATCGCCTAAATAGTCCTTTACCCATTCATAACATTGATTTGGCTTGACTGGTACTAATTCATATAACCAAGGCTTAATTTCTGGATCATTAGCCAAGCCTTTAGCTTGAGCTATTTCCCGCAAATATTGCCGTTCTTCCGGCTGGACTCTACCATCAATCCAAGCGGCTCCGATCAGAATTTTAACTAAGTTTTTTACATTGGCATGATTAACCATTACTGCCTCCTCTAGTAGATTCGGGCTTTCATCAAATGGTACAATCCCTAGCAGTATTCACTCGGAATCCTTGGTTTTTCTTAAGCGCACCATGAAAAAACCATCCATGTCCAATTGGTGAGGCCATACCTTCAACCACCCAGGGGTAGAAATATCAACAAAATCAAAACTGGGAGGTTCAATTTGCCAGTGGGGATTTGTAGCTAAAAATTCAGAGATTACTTCTTCGTTCTCCGCTGGATGCAGTGTACAAGTAGCATAAACTAAAACCCCTCCAGCCTTGACAAAAGTTGCTGTATGTGATATTAGCTCTTTTTGCAGTTGGGAAAGTTCCTGCACAGAAACCGGTGTTTGTCGCCAACGTGCATCAGCATGACGATGCATAGTTCCTAAACCAGAACAGGGAGCATCTAATAATACACAGTCAGCGATGTTGTGAAATTGGGTAAAAGTGCGACTATCCCCGGTGCTGATTTCGATAGATTGTAAATTCAGACGTTGGGCGTTTTCCTTGAGTTTACGTAAACGGGAAGCAGTTTTATCACAAGCGTAAATTTTGCCTTTATCTCCCATTAACTCGGCAATATGGGTGGTTTTTCCTCCTGGTGCAGCACAAACATCAATCACCACATTTCCAGGTTTAGGGTCAAGTAAATGGCTAACTAATTGGGCGCTACTATCTTGAACAGTCCACCAACCTTCACGGAAACCAGGTAAATTTTGAATTGCACCATTATTACCAATTAATCGTAAAGCTTGAGGTAAATGGGGAATACGTTTAACTAAAACACCAGCAGATTTAAAAGCTGATTCTACTGGTTCTAAGGAACATTTAAGAATATTTACTCTTAAATCAATTGTCGGGGTTTGATTCATCCATGCACAGAGTTTTTCTGTTTCTTCCAAACCCAATTGTTTTAACCAAACTTCAATTATCCAATCAGGAAAACTATGTAAAATTCCTAATCTTTCTATGGGGTTATCCGGTAATTTTAAAGGTTCTGATGATGTTTCTACCAGACGCAGATATTGACGTAATAAGCCATTAACAAAACCTGTTAAACCAGAAAAACCATTTGCTTTTGCTAATTCAACAGTGGTATTGACAGCAGCGGAAGGGGGAATTTTTTCTTGATAGCGCAGTTGATAAAAACCGAGATGTAAAATTGTGCGGAGTTCTGGTGGTTGTTGGTGTGCTTTTTTAGTAGCCAGTTGGTCAATGATAGCGTCTAGAGTGCGTTGTCTTCTGACACTGCCATAGACTAATTCTGTCATTAACCGCCGGTCATTGTCGGGTAATTTATACTTTTGTAATACACGGTCGAGGGCGACATCAGCGTAAGCCCCCCTGTGTACTTCTTTGAGGGCGATAAAAGCTACTTGACGGGGGTTAGACATGGAAGGTAAGGACAATTTGACTCAGAGTAGCCATTATAGCTTTAGTAAATCTTTGGGACTTACGGATTCAGAAAGTTTCTCAAAAATGTTCCTGTCTTAATCCTGTACATCCTTAAATCCTGGACATCCTGATTCTGACAGTATGTTATGTGCGAAAATGGTCAGAGCAGGTGTTTAGGATGTAACATGACAGACAAAAATTGGCAAGACGAAGAGCTATGGATTGTCACCGCAAGTAGTTCTGATAATGGTGTAAAATCAGGTGCAAAAGGTGGTGGTTTCCCCAGCAGTGATCCTAAGAAGGATGAAGAAACAAAAGACAGTCGCATGAAAGCGGGGACTTTAGCAAAGCAAATGTCGCATTTTGTGGGAGTTATCAGTGGTGTATTTACTGATGTGCAAAAGCAAATCACCACTGAAGGAGAACTCCAGCTTGATGAAATTACTCTTACCGTAGAAATTAGTGGTGAAGGTGAAGTGAAATTATTTGGTACAGGTGGAAAAGCTGGTAGTAAAGGTGCAATAGAGTAGACATCTCCAAAATAGTAATATTATGTGGGAAAAGGAGAAGATGAGAGATTTTTAATACACA